>CAVHSB010000023.1:7056-20018 GCA_963638635.1 Flexilinea sp. | reverse complement strand
AGATAGTGTTGGAGTGAATACTTCCAAATAGTCTTTATCATCAAAATAATTTCTTATGTTTCTATATAATTTGCTTCTCTCTTTTTGTGCTTTGAAATCGAACATGAGTTAAGAATAGCTATACTTTCTTTTGATTGCAATAATGCAAAAATCACTGATGTTCAGTTTACAGATATCATTGAACTTTATATTATTAAGCCATGCCTAAATATAGTACTGATGAGCCTATCTATGCACTAGCAACACCATTCTCTCCATCTGCACTTGCTGTTATAAGAGCAAGCGGAAATGGTGTACATTCAATGCTTGCTCCTTTTTTCTCAAATAGAATAAAAAATGTAGATAAAAATCAGATGCTGCATGGATATATAAAAGACGAAGATGGAATCAAAATAGATGAAGTCATGCTGCTTTTGTATCCTCATGGCCACGGATACACAGGAGAGGAAGCTTTTGAGGTGATGTCGCATGGCTCTCTTGCAGCTATTAAAGGCATATCAAAAGTACTTGAAAAGGCAGGCTTTAGAAAGGCACTTCCCGGTGAGTTTACATATAGAGCATTTCTTCATGGAAGAATTGATTTGACAGAAGCTGAAGCTGTTGAAGAGATAGTCAAAGCAAGAAGCGAGAGGGCAGGCCATGAAGCATTGATGCGCTTAACAGGCTCTATTAAAGATGAAGCTGATAAGGCTAAAGCTACTGTTCTTGATATTCTATCTTCGCTTGAGGTCTATCTGGATTATGGTGAGGATGAGATAATAGATGATTGGATCTTTCCATCTAATAGAGTTGATGAGGTTATAGATAGACTCTCTGCAATAAGAGATACGTATAAAGCATCAAGACTATATAGCCAAGGCGCGGTTGTTGTTCTAGCTGGCAAGACCAATGCTGGAAAATCTAGTCTTTTCAATGCTCTTTTAAAGGAAAACAGGGCTATAGTATCTGATGAGGAGGGCACTACAAGAGACTTCCTTGAGTCTATGGCTGAGATAGAAGGAATTCCTGTTCGTCTATTTGATACAGCAGGCTTAAGAGCCGCTGAGAATGCAATAGAGAAAGAAGGGATCAAGCGGAGCAAGGATCTAATGGAGAATGCAGACTTAATAGTCTATGTTCTTGATGGAGATGAAGAGGAGAAGGATATAGATAATAAAACTCTTTATGTTCACTCAAAGAGAGACCTTACACATTCGTATGCTGAGCTTTCATTCTCATCTATTACAGGAGAAGGAATCGGTGAGGTTGCTCATGCAATATATGAGAGGCTTACAGAGGATATCAAGGAGATTGCTGATGTGCCGACTATTGAGAGTGAAAGACAAAGAGAAAAGCTTGATGAGGCTATAAAGGCACTAGAAGATGCTAAGACATTGAAAGGTGAGAGTGAGGATGTTCTTGCTCTCTATTTTCAGTCTGCTTTATCTGCACTTGGAGAGCTTACAGGAGAGATTACAAGTGATGATATCCTTGATCATCTCTTCTCCAATTTCTGTTTAGGAAAATAAAATGAGAGATTATGATGCAATTGTAATTGGCGGTGGACACGCTGGAATAGAAGCAGCTTTGGCAATAAGCCGCATTGGATTTGATACTCTTCTTGTAACTCAGAGCTTGGATGCTATTGGGCGTCTTTCATGCAACCCTGCAGTAGGAGGACTTGCTAAGGGCAATCTTGTAAGAGAGATAGATGCACTTGGCGGTGAAATGGGCAATCTTATAGATAAATCCATGATCCAATTTAGAATCCTCAATAGGCGTAGAGGTCCCGCTGTACAGGCTCCACGTGCTCAAGCTGATAAATTCACTTACTCTCGAATAGCTAAAGAGACGCTGGAGGCTACTCCTCATCTGTTTCTATTTATGGATACGGTAGTAGATTTCATTGTTGATGAGGATAAGAGGGCAATCATAGGCGTTAAGACTGAACGAGGCTGGGAGATAAGCTCCAAGGTCGTAGTCCTTACAACGGGTACCTTCATGGAAGGCCGAATATTCATAGGCGAGTATGATGCATCATCTGGAAGACTTGGAGAGCCTGCTGCTGTTGGACTTGGAACAAATCTCAGAAAGAGAGGCTTCCATCTTGGCCGAATGAAGACTGGAACTCCTGCAAGAGTCAGACGAAGCAGTCTTGATTTTGATGAACTTGAGATACAGCCAGGTGATGATATCCTAGAGCCGTTCTCCTTTATGCGAGAGTGTGTAGATAGACCAACTCTATCCTGTTATGTGACTTATACAAACGAAGAAACTCATAAAATCATCAGGGACAATATACATCGCTCTCCGCTATATGGTGGAAAGATTGTAGGAAAAGGTCCAAGGTATTGCCCATCAATTGAAGATAAGGTAGTTAGATTTCCAGATCGCCCAAGACATCAGATATTCGTAGAGCCAGAGGGTGTTGGAACAGAAGAGATGTACCTTAATGGCCTATCGTCATCGCTTCCCGAGGAGGTTCAGCATCAATTTATAAGAACACTTCCAGGTCTTAGACATGTCGAGATAATGAGACCTGCATATGCAGTTGAATATGACTATATGGATCCACAGGACCTATATCTATCACTTGAGTCCAAGATTCTATCTTCTCTCTTTATTGCAGGGCAGACCAATGGTACAAGCGGCTACGAGGAGGCAGCAGCTCAAGGCTTGATGGCTGGTATAAATGCAGCAGAGAAGCTAATGGGAAGAAAGCCATTGATTCTTGGCAGAACAGATGCATATATCGGCGTTCTTATTGACGATTTAGTGACTAAAGGCACTAAGGAGCCATACAGGATGTTTACATCTCGTGCTGAATATAGACTATCTCTGAGACATGATAACGCGGATCTTCGTCTTACAAAGCTTGGCTATGACGCAGGTCTTGCAAGTGAAGAGCGTATGGAGATCCTCAATAAGAAGCTTGAGGATATGGCAGAAATCAGAAGAATCCTCAAAGAGGCAAAGCATAATTCAAAGAATGCTCTAACAGCACTCAGAGAGCCTGAAGTTACCATAGAGTCATTGGATATTGAAGCTCTTAAGTCTTTTCCAAGACGCACTCTTGAGGAGGTTGAGCTAGATATTAAGTATGAGGGATATCTCAAGAGACAGAATATTGAAGCAGAGAAGGCTAAAAAGGAAGAGAATATGATTATTCCTGATGACTTTGATTATGACAGCGTAGATGGACTATCATCTGAATCTAGAGAGAAGTTCAAACTGATAAAGCCTCATTCAATTGGCCAGGCTGGGCGTATATCTGGAGTCAGAGTATCTGATGTTGCAGTGCTTGCAGTAGCTGTAAGGAGCAGACGTGGATAAGCTATATGGAGGACTAGTCAAGCTTGGAGTAGATAGCGCAGAGGAAAAAGCCTTAAAGCTCAATGAATATGTAAAGGAAATTATGCTCTTCAATCCTCTTTTGAAGCTTGTTGGTGAGAAAAGCGAGGATGAGATAATATCGCGACATATTCTTGACTCTGCTAGTGCTTATAGCATATTTAAGAAAGAGACTAAGGAAGGAGATTCTATTGCAGATCTAGGCTCTGGGGCGGGGCTACCAGGCGTTGTGCTTGCGATATTATTTCCAGATAGAGAATTTACATTGATAGAGCGCATGAATAGAAGAGCAGGCTTTCTGAGAGGGGTTTTAGCTAAGCTTGCTTTGAAAAATGCATGTGTTCTTGAGTGTGACATAAAGGATATAAATAGGAAGTTTAGCTCACTTACCTGCCGTGCTTTTCATCCTATCGTAGATATTTCAAAGAGTGCTCTCTCGCTTTTAAGCGATGATGGCAAGGCCTTCTTTTATAAGGGACAGCTTATAAATGCAGAAGCTGAGCTTAATGAGCTAGCTGCTTCATATGCGTTTCTAAGTGATATCGAAGGCTTACAGGTCCCATATCTAGATGCTGAGAGAGTGATGATAACTCTCAAGGAGTGGAGGAAAAAGTGAAGAGAAAGGGCAGGTTCTCGCTTGTTTTGGCATTGATTCTGTTAGCACTAGGCATAGCAGAAGTCACACTTGGTGTCTTAGAGTGGCAAGGAATTTTAAAGCTGAAATTCCTATCAGATTTGGTTTTTACTATAAAGAGCAACCTTGGACTTACATTAGCTGATATCGGTGCAATAACTCCAGGAATTCTGCTATTGCTTATAAGCATTCTCATGCTTTCCTTCAGAAATAGAAAGCCATTCTCTCATTTCTATGAAATATACCTGATATTTGAATATATTACATTGGGAATAATCATAAGAGATAGTCGAGGAGAGGCTATGCCTCCTATATTGGCTAAGTATCTTCAAACAATCGAAGTCCAGGATCCTAGAAAAAGCCTTCTATTGAAGCTTGCTTTTACTTTAGAGATTGTCCTTGGTATATTCCTTCTATATCTAGCATCCTTTGCTGATTCATCCTGGAGACGCAGAAGAGATTTCAAGATAAGAAAGCTTATCCATGACGGTCTAATTCCTTCAGAGGAGGAGGAAGAGGCAGAGAAAGACAGAATTCATCAAGAAAAGCTAAATGCTATTGAAGAGAAGAAGATGAAACGTATCGAAGCTAAAGCTCAGAGGGAGAGAGAAAAGGCAGAGAAGGCTGAAGAGAAGCGAAGAGCTAAGGAAGAGCTCAGGGATAGAAGAGAGTATGAGAAGAGCCGCGAAAAAGAAGAAATAGAGAGAGAAAAGGCCGAAGAGAGAGCTAGAGCCAAAGCAGAAAGCGAGGAGGACAGAAAAAGAGAAGCTCTAGAAGTTCTCTCTAAGAAGGAAGAAAAGCGCAGAGCAAAGGAAGAGAAGCGCAATAAGAAAAAGGAAGCCAAGCAGCTTAAAAACATGAAGAATAGTGCAGAGGATGATCTTCCTCCTCTAGAATTAGGCTTTGCTGCTAATCCAAATAATCCACTTGAATTTCCTGCTTTCTCTGAAATGCCGGAATTAAAGACCATTGAGAGCTATAATGGTGAAAAGGCTATTGCTCAAAATAGAGTTGAGCAATATGAGGAGCCTCAGATTGAAGAGGATGAGAAGAGACCTTCTATAGAGAATGTGAATATAAAAAGCATTCCTTCTGATAGCACTCATTTCAAATCTGGCGGAATGCTAGAGGCAACGCTTGAAGCATATAATAGCAATAAAGCTAAAGCTGAAGCTGCACCACCTCAGCGCCCTATAATAGGCTACGACGATAAAAAAGAGGAGATTGAAGAGACGCATAGCTCAAGGAGCAGCTTTGCGCCATCTAATTTATCGCCAGATCATCCTAGATATAAGCTATTTGAAGCATTGCAGCACAATAACAGAAGAGAGACGATGGAAGAAGATAATAAAGCTGAAGCTAAATCAAGCTTTGCTCCTTCTAATCTATCTCCAGAGCACCCTAGATATAAGATGTTTGAGTCTCTTAACAATGATAATGAGACAGAATGTAATGATGAGAAGGAAAAAGAAGATAATCGTGTTAACGCGCCATCAAATCTTTCTCCAGATCATCCTAGATATAAGCTATTTGAAGCACTTTCTAAGCAGCCAGATAATGCACAAAAGAACGATGCTAAGCCTAATATTGCACCATCCAATCTCTCACCAGAACATCCTAGATACAAGATGTTTGAAGCTCTTAAGCGTGATGATAATACTGTATCGCATTTTCCTGGAAAGGCATTTGAGCCCGAGATGGATGATGGTGATGTTGAGATATTGAAGAGCACCTATGAAAAGGCACCAGAAAGGCCGTCTTATACTTCCGAGCCTAAAGCTGAGACAAAGCCTGTAGCTCAAGAGGTTAAGTCACAGTCTGAAACCCAATATGCAGCACCAGATGTGAAAGTACAGCCTCAGGCTAGCTACGAGATGCCTAAGCCAGCTGCAACATATACAGAGCCTGAAGATGAGGCAGAAAGCGAAGAAGAGCCCGCTAAGCAGGAGCAGGAGCTTGAGCTATCTGTTGGAATCGGAGGCCTCTCATCTAACAATATGGGTTTCTATGCAATAAAGCAAAGAGCAAGTCAGAACTATGCATTCCCTCCTATAAGCCTCTTGAAGGATTATCCAACAATTGGAAGTGAGATTGATTCCTTTACAAGAGAGAGGGGAAACATAATAGTAGATGCACTCTTGGAGTACAAGGTCTCTGTAGAGCTTACTGGAATCATCAAGGGGCCAACTGTAACTATGTATGAGCTTAAGCTGGGTGTCGGTACATATATAAATAAGGTTACAGCTCGTGAGGATGAGATAAACTACGCACTTGGTGGCTCTAAGATAAGAATACTTGCACCAATTCCTGGTAAGCAGGCTGTAGGAATCGAGGTGCCTAATGCAAACAGGGAGACTATTGGATTTAAGGATATGATCTATGCTCTCCGTGCAAATGAGAAGTACAGAAAGTTCAAGGTTCCTATGATCCTTGGAAAGACTATTACAGGAGATCCTGTAGTAATTGATGTTTGCAAAATGCCTCATATGATTATCGCTGGTACAACTGGATCAGGTAAGTCTGTATGCATCAACTCCTTCATCAATACCATTCTCTATCAGAAGAGTCCTAAGGAAGTAAGACTTTTGATGGTAGACCCTAAGACTGTAGAGCTTTCAATGTACAATGGCATTCCTCATTTGCTTACACCTGTAATTACAGATGCTAAGAGAGTCGTTAAGGTGCTCAATTGGCTTGTTGAGGAGATGGAAAGAAGATACCATATGATATCTAAATTCGGAGTAAGAAACATTGAAGGACTTAATGACAAGCTTGAAAGAGAGCATATAGCTGCAGAGAAGATGCCATATATAGTTCTCATAATGGATGAGTTTGCAGATATGATGGCTGTAGTAGGAAAGGATATCGAGAATCTTGTTGCAAGGCTCACTGCTAAGGCTAGAGCTGCTGGAATACACCTTATTCTTGCAACGCAAAGACCTTCTTCGGATGTCATTACTGGTACAATCAAATCAAACCTTCCTGCACGTGTAGCCTTTGCTGTATCCTCTGGAATAAACAGCCGTGTAATACTCGATCAAAGCGGTGCGGAGACTCTTCTTGGTAAAGGAGATATGCTTCTTCTTGATCCTAGTGCTAGAGAGCTTCAGAGAATTCAGGGTGCATTCCTATCAGATGATGAGGTAGATGGAATATCAAGCTTTGCACGTGAGAATGCAGGTGAGTCTGATTACCTATCTGAAGATCTATTTGAAGATGATGACAGATCTGATGATGAGGATTCCTCTGATGTCATTCTTGCTGATGATGACTCTGATGAGGCGCTATATAGCCAGGCTAAGCAGATATGCTTTGAGAGAAAGAGTGCATCTGCAAGCTATTTGCAGAGAAGAATGAAGATTGGCTATAATAGAGCAGCCAGACTTATTGAGATGATGGAAGAGGATGGCATTGTTGGAGAAGCTCATGGCTCAAAGCCTAGAGAGATTCTCAAATACGAATAAGGTTTGAAATGAGAAAAGCAATCTGCAATGGAATAATCATAAATGAAGATGAGGCTGTGCTGCCTATTACAAAGAGAGCTGTTCAGTATTCATTCTCTATATATGAAGCTTTGAGAATAACTCAATCACATATAGTGCACTTTGAAGACCACTATGAAAGGCTCAAGGAGAGTGCTGCAGCTATAAAGCTTGATTTTCACTATAGCATCGATGAGCTAAGAAGCGCCCTGGAGCTCCTGATAAAAGAGGAGAATATAGCTGATGCAACAGTCCGAATCTTGGTTGTTGGAGCAGATGTAGATAAGTATTTCATAACGTATACTGATCTTCTCTCTTATCCTGAGAGCTACTATGAGGAGGGTGTTGCTGCTGAAATCTACTTTGGAGAGAGATTTCTTCCAAGTGCAAAGACAAGCAATCTCCTTATGAGCTACATAGCACTTGAAGAGGCTAAATCAAAAGGTGCGTTTGAAGCCCTTCTCGTTAATCGAAATGGTGTTATAACAGAAGGTACGAGATCCAATTTCTATGCAATACTCAATAACAAGGTATATACAGCTCCAGATGAGCTTGTGCTTGGCGGAATTACGAGAATAAGCGTTATTAGGGCTATTGAGACGCTAGGACTGGAAGTTGTCTATGAGCCTGTGCGCCATGATGCTCTTAAGCTCTATGATTCTGCATTCATATCTTCAACAAGCATGGCTGCGCTTCCTATAAATAGGGTAGGAAAAGCCGCTATGAATAAGAAAGCATGGCCTTTGATTCTCAAAATCAGAGATTTAGTCAGATCCTGGGAGTGATAGTTAATAGACAAAGCTTCTACTATTATTTAAGGTAATCTTGATTATACAAATTATTCCTTAAAGGTGTACATATAATGAAATTTACAGAATTGCCTCTTTCTTCACAGGTTATTGCCGGAGTCGAAAAGGCTGGTTTTAATGATTGCACAATGGTTCAGGAAAAAGTCCTTCCCGTATCTCTTACTGGACGTGATGTAATGGTGCAATCAAAGACAGGGTCAGGAAAGACTGCAGTCTTCCTTCTTACCATATTTGAGAAGTATATAAAGAACAATAAGAATGGAGTAGCATTAGTAGTTGCTCCCACTAGAGAGCTCGCAGTTCAAATAGAGGAAGATGCGAAGCTTTTAGCATCTGGAATCGATGGCTACAGAATTGGATGCTTCTATGGTGGCGTTGGCTACAAGGAACAGGAGGAGGAGATTGAAGAGGGGCTTAATCTCTATGTCGGAACAACTGGACGTCTTCTTGATTTCTCTAAATCACATAAGATAGATTTCCGTCTTTTTGATATCGTAGTGCTTGATGAGGCTGATAGGATGTTTGACATGGGCTTCTATCCAGATATCCAGAGAATGTTCTCTATGATGAGAGATGCCAAAGAACGTCAAACTATGCTCTTATCTGCAACCTTATCCACGAAAGTAAGAAACCTGGCATGGCAATATATGAATAATCCTGAAGAAATTGAGGTGCAGCCAGAGGAGATTACTGTTAAGAATATAACACAGGAGCTCTTTCATGTAACAAAGGAAGAAAAGTTTTCTTTATTGCTATCTCTTTTGAAGAAGCTAAAGCCTCAATCCTGCCTCATATTCACGAACACAAAGGACAGAGCTGTTGAGGTATCTGAAAGACTTTCCTTAAATGGCTATAGGGCACAATATCTTATGGGTGATATGCCACAGGCTAAGAGACTTAAGACTATTGAGAGAATGAAGGAAGGTAAGCTTCCTATTCTTGTTGCAACAGATGTTGCTGCACGTGGTCTTCAGATTGATGATCTTGAGCTTGTTGTCAATTATGACATTCCAGAGGATTTTGAGAACTATGTGCATAGAATAGGCAGAACTGCTAGAGCTGGAAAGAGCGGTAAAGCTATAACCTTGGCATGCGAGGAGTATATATACGGGCTAGAGGCTATTGAAGAGTACATACAGATGAAGATTCCTGTTCTATGGGCAGATGAGGAAGGCCTTGAAAAGGTAGAAGATAGATCATCTGGGTATAGAAGAAAGCATGTCTCTGCAAAGCTTGCTAAAGAAAACAGATCAAAGCCAAAGCAGAGTGCGAAGAAAGGCAAGAAGCCTTCTAAGAAGAATGAAGAGCTTAAGCCTGTATCGAAGAAGGATGAGAAGCACCTGGAGCGTCTATCTGCTATGTCGCTTGAAGAACGTATGGCTTACTATAAGAAGCACTATAGCGGCCAGAGCAATGCAGCACCTAAGAAAGAAGAACATAAGATAGAATCAGCTCCAAAGAAGGAAGAGCCAGCTGCTAAAGAAACGTTTATAGCTAGAATCATGAAATTCTTCAAAAGAGGCTGATATGTCTTTGTTTAAGAGATTCGTATCATATTACAAGAATTATAAATGGTGGTTCATACTAGATATGGCTGTTGCGCTTCTCTCTTCAGCGCTATCTATAGCAGCACCCGCTATTGTACGACATATACTCAATGTATCACTTCCTGTAAAAGCGTATGGCGCTATTGCTCTATGCGCTCTGATTATGTTTGTAATATATGCGCTTCAATCCATTTTTACATTCATAAGAATCAAATGGGGACATTATCTAGGAGTATGGATAGAGAATGATATGAGACAGGATCTCTTTGATCATCTTCAGACTCTCTCATTCTCCTACTTCGATAAAACAAAGACTGGAACAATAATGAGCCGAATCTCAAATGACCTTTTTAACGTTGCCGAGTTTGCTCATCATGGCCCAGAGGATGTGCTTATTTCGATTGCTACACTTCTTGGCGCATACATTTTGATGTTCTCATTCTCATATCGCTTGGCGTTGGTTTCAATAATCCCTCTTCCTCTAATGCTTATCTATGGAATAGTCTTCAATAAGAGACTTAAGAAGACAAACAGAACAATCAGAGCACGTATTGCAGATGTCAATGTTGCAGCAGAGAACTCCATACAGGGAATAAGAGAGGTAAAGAGCTATAGCCAGGAAGAAGGTTTTCAGAAGAAGAAATTCTCTTCATCTAACTATGATTTGAGAGAAAGCAGAGAAGCCATGTATAAGGAGATGGCAAGGTACCATGCTGGAATAGATTTCATGCGAGAGTTCTACTACTTCATGACGATAATAGGTGGCATAGTGCTTATAGCACGTGGAGAGGTTTCGTACTCAGACCTTGTTACATTCATTCTATATGTATCTGTAGTTCTGCCTCCAATTGATAGGCTTATTGCCTTTACAGAGCAATTCACCCAAGGCGCTGCATCCTTTGAGCGCTTTACAGAGGTCATGGATATAAAGCCAGAGATTGAAGATAAAGAGAATGCAAGGCCACTTGTAGTAACAGCTGGTGATATAGAGTACAGGAATGTCTCCTTCTCATATGAATCAAATGGTAAGAAGGTAGTCATAAATGATATGAATCTATCTATACCAGGAGGAAAGAGAGTAGCAATAGTAGGTGAGTCTGGTGCAGGAAAGAGTACTGCAGTACAGCTTCTTGCCAGGTTCTATGAAAAGAATGGTGGCTCTATAACAATCGATGGTGTAGATATTGATGATGTAACACAGAAATCACTTCATGAGGCCATCGGCTTTGTTCAGCAGAATGTATTCCTATTCGATGCATCTATCAAAGAGAATCTGAGATACGGAAAGAGCGATGCAACAGAGGATGAGATGTGGAAGGCTCTTGAGGATGCAAGGCTTTTAGACTTTGTTAAATCACTTCCCGATGGACTTGATACTGAGGTCGGTGAGAGAGGTACAAGGCTCTCAGGAGGCCAGAAGCAAAGACTTTCAATTGCAAGAGTATTCTTGAAGAATCCTAAGATTTTGATCTTTGACGAAGCTACAAGCAGCTTAGATACAGAATCTGAGATGCTGATTCAGGATGCCTTGAATAAGCTGGCAATAGGAAGAACATGCATAGTAATTGCACATAGACTATCAACAATAATCGATAGTGATATCATATATGTTATGGATAAAGGTAAGGTAGTTGAAAGAGGAAGCCACGAGGAGCTTCTTGAAAAGCATGGGCTTTATTATAAGCTTTATTCAATAAAAAGGTGATTTATGAAAAAAGTAATCAAATTCATAAGATTCTTTATTGGAATAATAATAATCATTCCTATGATGACGTTATTATCATTCCTATCAATCTTCTTAGGCTTTATTTTTCGCTTATGTCATTTGTACACTCTTGGCGAATGCGTGCCTCATGGCATATTGAGGATTCTTGATTGGTGGATCATATTCTTCTTAGGAGCCTACATAACAGTCGAAGGCAAGGAGAATCTTCCAAAGAAGGGTGAGAAGTATTGCTTCTTCCCTAACCATAACTCAGTTATGGATATTCCTGCTATATATGCAACAGGAAGATGGCCTGGAATGATAGCTAAGAAGGAGCTTAGAAAGGTTCCTATCATCAATGGCCTATTGTGGCTTCTTCATTGTCCATTGATTGACAGAAAGAGCCCAAAGAGCGCTATTGAGGCTATACACAAGGGAACTGCTAATATTGAGAAAGGTATTCCTATGGTTATTTTCCCAGAAGGAACCAGAAACAAAGTAGGTAAGGTTGCTGAGTTCAAGGCTGGTTCGTTCAAGATGGCAACTAGAGCTAAAGCTAAGGTTGTTCCAGTAGTTATCAAGAATACAAGACAGACCTTTGAGGATGCTCACTATATTGGATTTGTCCCCCTATATGTGAAGATTCTTCCTGCAATTGATACCTCTGCAATGACAGCTGAAGAAATAGCAGCACTTCCTGCTATTGTAGAGAATAGCGTCAGAGAAGAATTTGAGAAGATACCTGCATTTCCAAGGAAGAAGTAATGACAGAGATAGATAATCTCTCATTTTGTTATGAGGAGGGAGGCGTAGACCTCTTCTCCTCTTTTTCTATAACTATCAAGGATGGAGAGCGCGTGCTTCTTATATCATCCCCCGGAAGCGGGAAGACTACGCTTGCACGTATTCTCACAGGTAGTGCACCTAAATATACAGGTGGCGTAATAGCTGGGCATATATATGTTGATGGCGTAGATATTCTCACACTCGATAGCCCAGAGAGAATGAAATATGTATCGAGAGTAAATCAGAATAGCGATGAGATGATTCTCTTCTCAACTCTTTATGAGGAGCTATCATTTCCCTTAGAGAATATGGGGCTTGAAGAGGCTGATATAAAAAAGAAGGTGGAAGAGACACTGGAGCTATTTGATCTTAAACGCTATAGAGAAGTTTCAACTGCCGAGCTATCAGGAGGAGAAAAGAAGCGATTGATGATTGCTATCCTTTTCCTTATAGATCCTTCCCTATATATTCTTGATGAGTCCTTTGATGAGCTCTCTCCCTATTGGAGATGCCGTATTGCAGCTTTATTGAAGGCAAAAAATAAGTCCACCTTGATATTAGGCTCTCACTTTCTGCCAACTTATGAGGGGCTTTATGACAGAGCTGTATCGATAAAGGACGGTAAGCTTGCAGCATACGAAAGAGAGCCTTTAAATGAGAGTATAATAG
>CAVHSB010000023.1:0-7046 GCA_963638635.1 Flexilinea sp. | reverse complement strand
GTATAATAGAGTTTCCAAATGATAGTAAATTGATTGCAGAAAATATTAAGCTTTCGCGTTCTCATAGGTCTTTAAAAGAGATTAATCCATTCTCTTTAGATATTCCCTCATTTATGCTAGAGGGTGGTAAGTGCACCTTGCTTTTAGGTGAGAACGGGTCAGGAAAGAGCACATTGTCTAAAGTGCTTTGCGGGCTTTTGAAAGAGGAAGCTGGATCTGTATCGATAAACGGGAGCTATTTGAATGCCAAGGAGAGAAGATCCAAGGTAGCCTATCTCATGCAAAACCCATTTGAGCAATTGTTCCTGCCAACTGTAGGGGAAGAGCTTATGTCTACAGAAGCAAGCAGTAATGAGATAGAGAGGGCTCTTAAGCTTTTCTCTCTATCTTCTGATTGGTATATATCTGAAATCCCATATGGAAGAGCTAAGCTCGTACAGGCTGCTGTCTTTTATCTGCTTGATAGAGACTTTGCAATATTCGATGAGCTTGATAGCGCTCTATCATATGAGGATTCAATAAAGGCTGTTAATGCATATCTTGAGAAGGGTACCGGTCTCTTGATAATAACCCATGATGAGTATTTTGCATCGCTCTTTGACTGTGATAAGTATAGGATAGAGGATGGAAGGATATGAGCATAAACAACTATATATACGGAGAGACCTTCTATTATAAGTTTGATATAAGGGCAAAGCTTCTGTTTACTGTATTGATGTCTATAGCCATCTTTGCAGCTAATAGCTCTATTCTCTCACTCTCTGCTATGCTAGCTATAGTCGTGTTGTCTTTGATATCAGTAAAAGTGAAAGAGACAATAAGAGGCTTTAAGCGACTTCTGCCCATAATAGCATTCCTGTTCTTGTTCTCGCCTCTATATGAAAGAGATGGAAATCCTTTGATTGTTATAAGAAGCCTTATTATTTTGACATCAGAGGGCTTAGAGCATGCAATATTAGCAGCATCTAAGTTCATTGCTATTTCCTATCTCTTCTTTCTTTTGATGGAGACAGAAAGAAGTGAGAATATTGTTAAGGGGCTAAGATTCTATCGTTTAAGCTATAATGCGGCTTTGACGATTTCTCTTGTTTTGCGCTATATCCCATATCTTGGTTCTCTCTTTGAGGAGATAAGAGATTCTATGTCCTTAAGACTTAAAGAGAATAAGAGAGGCTATCCTATAATGCCGACAATAACAGCTCTTACTATTGCTGCTGTTAAGATGGCGCCAGAGCTCGCTTCAGCTTTGGAAGAGCGAGGCTTCGGCAGAGCTGGAAGAAAGGATTATAGGAAGCTTAAAGTTTCTAGATCCTTATTTACCCATTTGCTCATTGGTGCTATTCTGCCTCTAGCATTTTTAATGATTACTTTGAAGGTAGGTAAGTGAAATGGACACAAAAAAAACATCACTTCGAATCGCCGTAATAGCAATCTTTACAGCAATAGTTGCAGTTTTTACTATCGCTGTAAGAATTCCTACACCAACTACTGGTGGCTATATCTCATTATGTGACGCAGCAGTTACATTCACAGCTTTTGCTTTTGGTCCTGTTACAGGTTTGATTGCAGGTGGCTTAGGCACAGCTTTCTCTGATCTTATCGGAGGTTATCCTCAATGGGCACCTATATCTTTGGTTGTTCATGGCATTGAGGCACTACTGATTGGTCTTGTAGTAAAGGGGACAGCAACATCTCTTCTTAGAAAGATACTTGGCGTAGCAATTGCAGCTGTAGTTGTAGCCTTTGGCTACTTCCTCTTAACAGGATTGTTCTTATCTAGCTTCTCAACTGCAGCAGTTGAAATAGCTCCAAATCTGCTTCAGGGCGGTGTTGGCGGAGTAATTGGTTTACTTCTATATTCTGCAGTTTCAAAGGGCTACAGAAATCTAGATTCACTCAGATGGTAGAAAGGCGGGGTCATCCCGCTTTTTTGATACTAGAAATAGGTCGATTTATTAAGTAAACTCTCATTATGGAGGATATATGGCAACTCAGAACCATGATATGATTCTAGTTCTAGACTTTGGTGCGCAATACAGTCAGCTTATTGCACGACGTGTCAGAGAATGCGGCGTCTATAGCCAGATTGTGCCTTTCAATACTAAAGCAGATGAAATAAAAAAGCTTAATCCTAAGGGAATCATCTTCTCGGGTGGTCCTGCAAGCGTAAAGCAGGAAGGATCTCCAAGACCAGATGAAGAGGTATTCTCATTAGGTATTCCTATTCTCGGTATCTGCTATGGCTTACAGGTAATGTCTTTGATGCTTGGCGGCGAGGTTAGCTGTCCAGAGAAAAAGGAATATGGACTTGCTAATATAGATATCGTAGAGAATTCTGTAATATTTAAGGATGTTCCAGATAAATCCCAGGTCTGGATGAGCCATGGTGATTCTGTTGTTAGAATACCAGAGGGCTTTAAGGTAATCGCTTCCACTCCTAATTGCAAATATACAGCAATTGAGAATAAAGAGAAGAATTTCTATGGTGTTCAATTTCACCCAGAGGTCGTTCACTCAATAGATGGTGCTAAGCTTATAGCTTCTTTCGTTCTAGATATTTGTAAAGCAAAGAATGACTGGAATATGGGCTCATTTGTCAATGATGCTATTGAAGCAATAAGAGCACAGGTTGGCGATAAGCAGGTTCTTTGTGGTTTATCTGGTGGTGTTGACTCATCTGTTGCAGCTGTGCTTATACACAAGGCTATCGGGGATCAGCTTGTGTGCGTATTTGTCAACAATGGAATGCTGAGAAAGAATGAGGCCGAGAATGTTCTTAAGCTATTTGGTGAGAATTTCAATATAAGGCTTCAATATGCAGATGCTGAAGCTGATTTCCTCAATGCGTTAAAGGGCATTACAGATCCAGAGACTAAGCGTAAGACAATCGGAAAGCTATTTGTAGATACCTTCTATAATGAAGCTAGAAAGTGTGGGGATATTTCATTCTTAGCTCAGGGTACACTGTATCCGGATGTAATTGAGTCAAAGTCTCCATCAGGTGGTCCTTCTGCAACAATCAAGAGTCACCATAATGTAGGTGGCCTTCCTGAAGATCTTAAATGGCAGCTTTTAGAGCCATTGAAGGAGCTTTTCAAAGATGAAGTAAGAGCACTTGGCAAGGAGCTTGGTCTTCCTGATGAGCTAGTATACCGTCATCCATTCCCAGGTCCTGGACTTGGTGTCAGATGTATAGGAGAGGTTACAAAGGAACGTCTAGATACACTAAGAGATGTTGATTATATCTTCATCGATGAGATAAGGAAAGCCGGCCTCTATGATAAAATATGGCAGGCGCTTGCAGATCTGCTTCCTGTAAAGAGCGTTGGTGTACAGGGCGATGAAAGAACTTATAGAGAGGTTTGTACATTAAGAGCAGTAACCAGCGAGGATGCTATGACAGCTGATTGGTATAGAATGCCATATGATGTAATGCAAAGAGCCGCTAGTAGAATATGCAATGAAGTAAAGGGAGTAAACAGAGTACTCTATGATATTACTTCAAAACCACCAGGAACAATTGAGTGGGAATAAAATACCTTTAGGCTATGATATAAGGAGCTATTAGATTTCAGAGGAGGTCAGGTAGCTCCTTTTTTCTGCCAAACTCTATCTCGGATAATTGACAGAGCTATTATTTAGGACCTTTCGCTGTTTATAGTGGGTAGTAGTACAGTAGTACTTGAAGATGGTTTATATGTTGTTCCATTGGCTTGTCTTAAGCCCTGATTTTCAAATGACGGAAGATTTAACATCATGCTATTGTGTTTTTATAGCTTTTCATATCCAAGTCAATTAGCTATATCACAAGCATAAGAATGGTCCCCATTCGGGGACCAATGAAATCAATAACCGAATAGCGGCCACTTTGCGATATATGGTACGTATGATACGAGTAAAAGTACAAAAACCATAGTTGCGAATAGCGACAGCATCTTGCGGCTTGTAGTTTCGAGCTTTGTATGACCAACTGCACATCCAACAAATAGCGCAGATCCAACAGGAGGAGTACATAAGCCTATAGCTAGTGTGAAGATTATGATGATACCAAAGTGAACTGCAGGAAGATGAATCTGCTCTGCAACTGGCTTTAGAATAGGTGTCATAATCATGATAAGTGGTGCCATATCCATGAAGCATCCGAGAATCATCAAAATGACTATGATTAAGAATATCAGGATAAATGGATTTGATGTAACACCGATGATTGCTGCAGTAATCATTGCAGGAATCTTCAGATAAGTCATCATGTAAGCAAAAGCTTTAGCTGTAGCGATAAGTGTAAGTACTATTGAAAGAGTCTTAAGAGAGTTCTTAAGTACATTACCAAAATCCTTAATCTTTGCAGTTCTGAATACAAAGTATGTTAAGAAGAATGTATAGAAGCATGCAACAGCTGAGCTTTCAGTAGCAGTGAATATACCAGCACCGGTTCCAACGAGGATGATTACAAGAGTTAAGAGTGGAAGAATAGCATCAAGTACAACCTTCATGCATGGACCAATCTTAAGCTTTCCATTCTCTTTTCCAATCCATCTGATTTTCTCATCCTTGAACATCTTTTCGCCCTTAGGGAAGTTATACTTCTTTCCAAGGAAGAAACAGAGAATCATGAAGCCGACACCAAGTGCAATGCCTGGTAAGAAGCCCGCATAGAATAGCTCTCCGATTGATACGCCACCGCCATAAGCTAGAGCGAAGATAACCATGTTATGTGATGGTGGAATAAGAACGCCCTGACATGATGTAGTTACTGTAAGACCAACAGAGAAGTCTCTATCATAGCCCTGATCAACCATCATTGGAATTACTACAGATCCAAGTGATGATACGTCAGCTACAGCAGAACCAGAAATACCGCCGAAGAACATGCTATCTAGACAGTTAACGTATGCAAGACCACCACGGAAGCGTCCTACTGCTAGGTTAGCAACATCAACAATCTTATCAGAAATCTCACCAGCTCCCATTATCTCACCCATTACGATGAAGAATGGAATAGCGAGCATCGTGAAGTTATTTACACCACTGAGCATCATTCTGCACATTTCTGTAATAGGAACACCTGCAACTAGAGATGCACCACATGCAGAGATGAACATTGCGAATGTGATAGGCACTTTGAATGCCATGAGAAGGAAGAATCCTCCAAGAAGAATAAAAGTAGCCATACCTTCCATTAGTTCTTTCCTCCTTCATCTTCTAAAGCCTGTTCTTTAAGAAGTTCTTTGTAGTCAATCTCTTTCTCAGAATATAGAAGATCATCTGGATCAATAAGTTTGAGAATAAAGAGGATTGAATCGAATATCATAATGAAGCCACCAACAATCAGTGGTATATACTGAATCCATGTAGGCCAGCCTGTCATTGGAAGCTTACCTGTACGCTTCATTAGTTTTGTCATGATTGACCATCCGCCATAGAGGAAAGCAATACCGCAGATAAGTGTTATGATGTTTGTAAGCTCATCAAATATCTTTCTAGCAATACCACCCTTTGGAAGACGATCGTAAACAAGGTTTACTGAGATATGCAAATGATCTCTGACTCCAATTGCACAAGCGATGAATGTAAAGAGCGTAACGAGTAGTCCAGGAACTTCTTCAGCCCATGCTATTCCGCTGTTGAAGCAGAATCTCAAAATTACGTTTACGAATACTGTACAAAGCATGATTATGAGTGAAAGCTGTGCAACCCAAAGAACTATTTTATGGCACCAGTGGTTTATACATACAACATAGGCACCAAATGTTGTCTTGTATTTTTCTTTATCTACGGTGAGCCTGTTCTTCTTTGCCCAAGCATTAAATCCGTAGCTGTTTTTGTTGTCTGCCATTGAGACCTCCAGTTGTTTTGTTTCATAAAAGGGCTCTAGACTATAGAGCCCCTTGAAAGTTAAGAGTGATAAAACTTACTTTGTGTTAATGATTTTCTGGATTAGGTCTTCATATCCCTTACCATACTTCTGGTAAAGAGGAGCCATTGCATCCTGGAATTCCTGAAGTTCTGCAGCTGTTGGTGTATAAGCAACTACGCCACCTGCAAGAACAGTCTTCTCACTGGATGCTTCTCTTTCTGCCCACTTTGTAATCTCATATTCCTGTGTCTTCTTAGCACATTCCTTGATGATTGCTACATCTTCTGCGCTGAGTTTCTCTAGAGCATCCTCTGAAGCAAGAAGGATTTCAGGTACTCTTGTATGACCATCGAGGCAGAAATAAGGAGCTACCTGGTAGTCACCCTTTGACTCGTATGTAGGCCAGTTGTTTTCAGCACCATCGATTGTACCCTGCTGAATTGCAGAATAGATATCGTTAGGACCAATACCTGTAACAGGGTTAGCTCCAAGAAGCTTAGCCATTTCAACCATCATTTCATTGTTCTGAAGTCTAATCTTGAGACCCTTAAGATCTGCTACCTTATGTACAGACTTTGTTGTGTAGAAGTTTCTTGATCCTCCATCATAGTAGCAAAGGCCAACTAGACCTGAGCCAGATTCCTTAATCTGTGAAAGGAAGCCCTGTCCGATTTCACCGTTGAGAACTGCCCACATGTGGTTTCCATCTCTGTATAGGTAAGGAAGCTGGATGATGTTAAGAGCTGGAACATAAGAAGCAACTGGAGAAGCTGATACACGTGCAAAAGCGATAGATCCCTGCTGTAGAGCCTCGATAGCTTCTGTTTCCTGACCATATAGTGTGCCGCCAGAATATACTTCAATCTTGATTCTTCCATTAGTCTTTTCTTCAACTAAGCGAGCGAATTCCTGATCTGCAAGAGTTGTAGGATAACCCTCTGCATGTACTTCACTAAGACGAAGAACAGTTGTTTTTGCTGCAGCTGTCTCTGAACCGCCCTGTGCGAATACAGGAGCAACGAGAGCTACAATAAGCATGATTACGACAATTGACTTTTTCATATAAAGTCTCCTCCTTTATTTGGGTGATAGAGTAAGAAAACTTTATCCCCCTTGTTTTTCAGTATATGGGCAGAAAACTCAAAAATAAAGAAAAATATGACAGTTAAGAATGTGAATATTAATTATG
>CAVHSB010000022.1:0-20303 GCA_963638635.1 Flexilinea sp. | reverse complement strand
ACATGAGAGAATCGAGGTTGAGGATACAGCTGTTGCAACATGCGTATTTGAAAATGGAGCTCTAGGTGTCATTGAAGGCACTACATCTGCATGGCCAGGCTTTTTGAAGAGAATCCAGATTTGCGGCTCTGAGGGCACAATAGTAATGGAGGAAGAGAGCCTAAAGGTATGGGAGATGAAGAATCCTACAGAGGAGGATGAAAAGATCATCAAGGAGTACCTTGGAAAAGAGAGCGCTCAAAACGGAGGTGCTGGCGATCCTTCTACTCTAGGCTATGAAGGACATATGCTTGAGATCAGAGACTTTGCTGATGCAGTAAGGAACCACAGAAAGCCAATGATTGATGGCTATGAGGCAAGAAAGGCTGTTGAGATCATCAATGCTATTTATAAATCAAGCGATAACGGCGGAGCAGCAATCAAGCTTCCATTGGAGTATTAATGCTAGATATAAAACGACTTGGTGGCTTTACCGATGAGGCTGCTGATTCAATTGAAGGACAGGTCGAGGTACTAAAATGCCTCGGCTGGTCCCAAATAGAGCTAAGAACAGTCAATAAAAAGCAAATAGCGGATTTGAGCGAAAAGGAGTTTGACCATACATTAGAGGTTCTTTCTGATAACGAAATCAATGTAATGTCACTTGGATCCAATATAGCAAATTGGGGACAGTCTATTCTTTCCCCCTTTGAAGAGACTAAGGAGCTAGTAGCTAAGACGCTTCCTAGAGCAGTGGCTCTCAAAGCTGAGTATGTCAGGATAATGAGCTATAGCATTCTTACAGACGATAGGAAAAGGATCCTCGATAACCAATTTGAGGAAGAGAGATTCAAAAGACTCAATTTCATTGTATCCTCGTTCTTAGATAAGGGCATAGTTCCTCTTCATGAGAATTGCTTTACATATGGTGGTCTTTCTTATGAGCATACACTAAAGCTGCTTGATAATGTCAAAGCTCTTAAACTCGTATTTGACACGGGAAATCCACCGATAGATGTAGATGCTAGAAGTGGTTATCCATATAGGTATCAGAATTCATTTGAGTTCTATAGCAATGTCAAACAGTTCATAGCGCATGTGCATATAAAGGACAGCTATATCGATAAGGCTAGCAATGAGTGCTATACCTACCCAGGGGAGGGAAAGGGCGATGTGCTTCAAATAGTCAACGACCTTGAAGAGTCTGGCTACAAAGGCTACTACTCTATGGAGCCTCATATGGCACTTGTCTTCCATAATAGTGCTATAAAGCACAGCGAGGATGAAAGAATAAACAACTTCATTGAATACGGCAAACGCTTCATGAAGCTTACATACTGAAGGCTCTCAAAAGGAGCTTTCTTTTATTTTAAGCTCAAGTCTCTTTTATTCTTCTTGTGCCCTATTAAAGCACTTAAACATTAATATTTAGTTATATCTAATTTTTTACTTTCAATATTTACTATTTACGCAACTTTATTACAAACATTTAAAGGTATTGCATAAATTATTTAAATCGCTATCATATACTCGGAGTAAAAAAAATGACAGATACATTAGATTTCGAGTATATACTCAACAAAAACGAGAAAGACCAAAGTAAGGCAAAAGAGCTTTTTCCTATTGAGAAGGCTAGAGAAGCAAGACATTTTCATAGACAGATTCCAGGCTACAAGGTAACTCCTCTTAGAGCACTACCTAATCTTGCACAGATGCTAGGCCTTGGTGGCATATATATAAAAGATGAAGCTGAAAGACTTGAGCTTAACTCTTTTAAGGTAATGGGTGGTTCTTTTGCTGTTTATTGCTTTTTGAAGAAGAAGCTCAATATGGAAAATGAGGATGTAACATTTGACTATCTTACATCACCAGAGTGCCATGAGAAGATCAAAGATATTACTCTTGCATCAGCAACAGATGGAAACCACGGAAGAGGTATTGCATGGGCTGCTATGAAGCTTGGACTTAAGTGTGAGATCTATGTTCATAGAGAGACTAGCAAGGCACGTATTGAAGCTATTAGAAGCTATGGCGCTCATATTACTATTGTTGATGGTAACTATGATGATGCTGTAAGACAGGTTGAGAGAGATGCTAAAGAAAAGGGATGGTATATAATCTCTGATACATCATGGCCTGGCTATGAAGAGATTCCTACATGGATCATGCAGGGCTACACATCAATTCTTCTAGAGTCTCAGGAGCAGCTATCTGGAATGGGGATATCAAGACCAACTCATGTATTTGTTCAGGCTGGTGTTGGTGCCTTAGCTGCATCTGTAGTAGGCTTCTACTCTACTCTATTTGCAGATAATCCTCCTATCTTTGTTGTAGTAGAGCCCAATAAAGCTGCATGTATATTTGAATCAATGAAGGCAGGTGATGATAAGCCACACTCAGTAAAGGGCGATTTAGATACTATCATGGCAGGACTTGCATGCGGAGACCCATCCCCTCTTGCCTTCCAGGTACTTGATAAAAATGCTGATTGCTTTATCAGTGTTCCAGATTACATTGCTGCGCGTGGCATGAGAATTCTATCCTGTCCTCTATATGGCGACCCATTCATCATCAGCGGTGAATCAGGAGCTGTTCCACTTGGAGCACTCTACTCTATAATGACAGAAAAGGGAGATCAGGAGCTAAGGGATTATCTAAAGCTTGATTCAAACTCTCTTATTTATATGATCAATACAGAGGGCAACACAGATCCAAAGCATTTCAGACAGATTGTATGGGATGGTGCAGATCCAGTTCCTAGAGAATACAGAACTAAAAGATAATAATTATGGCTTTTGGATTAAACATCTGAAAGCCGTTTTTTATTTATGAGATTGACTAGCACATGAGTATATTATGACTCAACCCAACATATAAGGATTTGACCACAAAAAAAACACACTTAAGTCCTCTAATCATGCATTGATTAATGTAAATCTTATTTCTAAGATATCCCAAAGTGAGAAAAAAAATGAAAAAAGCAATAATACTACTAATTTCTATAGGCTTGGTATGCATATCTTGTGTAACAAAAGCACCTTTACAAAATGATAATAGATACATTGTATCAATATATGCTAAGGAAAATGCTCAGCCATATGACAATGATATGCTCGATACTATCTGGATCTATTACTCTGATGACTCCTTTGAGCAATATGCAGAGCTTGATGATGCCATTGAGCTATTCAGCACTGGAACCTATGTGCTTGCAGAAGATGATGACTTCTATATAGAAGAGGCTGATGAGCCTCTATATATAACAATAACAAGAGATCAGAAATTCCAGAATGGTAAGCTATCTGAATATTCATCAGAGCATCTTTATAATTTAGGAACTCTCGGCTTTGATCAGCTCTATGGCTATAATAAGAATGATGGAAGAATAGCAGAGGCTTTGTTCTATGGTCTAGATAAGCAGCTCTACATAGATGAGATGGGAGATAAGGATATGCTTGATACCTGCTGGATCTACTACAATGATAATACATTTGAACAATATGCGGAGCTTGATGACGATATCGTCCTATTCAGCACAGGAACCTATGAGCTTGTTGATGGTGGCGATTTCATCTATGAAATGAACGAGTCTGACTTTGGAGATATCATAATAAATAGAGACCAAAAATATAAAGCAGGAGAGGGGCTTGTAGCTTATGCTTCATCTCATAGATATGATCTTAATTCTCTTGGATTTGATGAGATAGCTTTATCAGCATATTGATTTATAGAGTGTTTCATACTGATTATGAAAGAGAAGCACCCAGACAGAGAAATAATGCCCAAAGACAATGGCTGAATATGAGAGATTGCTATGCAATGGTTATGAGCTAAACACCGGTTTGACAGATTTAAAGAAATCATTTCTATAATGAAATTAAAGAAAAGACACCGCCTAGATTAACGGTTAGCCTCATATTAAACTGTTTATTAACCGCTTAAGCTGGAAGCTTTGGAGCAGTTATTTTTCTAACTGTTTCAATTATAATAATCACGGTCAAGATAACCATGATAGTTTCATAAACTGTCATACGCTACCTCCTTCATCCTTGTCGAGAAGAATCGAGAGGCAACACCTCTCAATATCCAAATTTCGACTCGAGAGGCTAACCGTCCACCGTCTTTTCCTGCGATGCCTTTATGCTTATATTCCTAGCCCTGGAAGCATTGATCTTAAATAAATAGCTGAGAAAGCCCCGCTATATAGATAGCTATATGCAATATATTCTCCATGCTTTGAGCTATGGCAGCAGAAATAGAAGCTCAAGACTAGACAAGCTTCTATTTATCTCATCTGCAATAAAGTATGAGGTGTGTATTTCTCTTTTATCTTACAAAGAAGCACTCGAGCTCATCCAAGGCCTCTTTCATATCAGAGTCTATATTTGTCTCAAAGGATATAGACTCATTATAGCCAGCATCCTTGAGAATACTTAGACCATTCATTATATATTCATCCTTTAAGGTATCCTCAAGAGATCTATCTCTTCCTGCAATGTGAATATGATGGATATATGGCAAAGCCTCTTTAAGGAATTCAATATCCTCACCATTAGCTTCCATATGATATAAATCAGCCATAAGCTTAACACTATCTATATCTATATCCCTGACAAAGCGATAACCATCCTCGAGCGTGTTTATAATATTGCACTCACCTCTTTTCAATGGCTCAATAAGGATCTCTATCTTATATTCCATTGCAAGCTTGCCAGCTATATCTTTGGTAACGCTATATAGTCTCTTATAGGCCTCGCTATAGCTGATAGAATCAAAGGTTCTTGCCTTACCGCTTCCGAATATTATCTTAGAGGAGCCCAAATAGCTCATTCTTGAGAAGGCCTTTATTGTATAAGCCTCTATCTCTTCATCTGCTGATGTATAAAGATTGAGATTCCCAGGAAATAGATTGCAGAGCACAGGAGCCTTAAATAGCTCTATATTCTCATCAAAGGCAGATTGATCTAATTCCGCTATGCTCATTAAAGGAGACTCTGAGTAATCATAGCCTGCTCTTTTGACTTTCCCATACAAGTCATAATCTATTGAGAATAAAGGTGCTGTTGCAAAGCCTGTGCAGAAGCCGTAAATCATCTTAAACCTCTCTGAACATTATTCTTGATATATATCCGTCATCAATTTCAATGAAGATATAATAAAGGAGCTTTCTATCTACAAAATATGCAATAGCTCTTTCTCCTTTCTCTACCCCTTCAAACGACTCATCAAGTGTAATATCTTCAATCCAGCAATTATCAACTCTCTTTATCTCCTGAAGCTTATCTATAACGCTCCTTCGACCTTTGATGAGAGTATTATCATAGAAGAGCTCTACATCATCCTTCAATCTATAAAAAAGAGACTTGAATTCTGAAAATACAATCGAAGATGCAAAATACTCCGTAAGAGTTGTTTTGTTTATCTCCTTCTGCGATGAAGATACATCAAGAGAGAGAATCATATCACACCAAAGATATTGCGCTGATGAGGCACCTGCGTCCTTTGCAGCCTCTGCAGGAAGAGATATAGAAAGATTTCCAATTCTTGACTCACATATTGCTATAACACTGCTTATTCTGCGTTGAGGCTGAATATTCAAAAGGACATTTCTTCTCACCGCCTTTATCTTCAGCAGCGTTGAAATAGCAAGGCTTTTATAATTACCACTTTCATCAAGTGGAGTATAGAAGGCGTTATTGACTTTGGGAAATGGACCATAGTATTCATCATCAAGCTTTATATGGAGCTCTGCCTCATGCAAAGAAGGAAAGAACTCATAGCGGTGTGCGAATGCCGATATATTCCCTCTTACATGTCTTTGCGGCAAATAAGATGGAAGCACAGAGGAGGCAAATAGAGCTATAGGATATTCATCCCCGTTTGCATCTTCTACCTTGAGGAATCTATGCATCTCATTTCCTGTATTGCTTCTTATAAGCTGCCTTATGCTGAATTCGGCATTATCATTGCTTTTAAGATGAGAGGATAGCCCTGTAATCTCTTCAATGAGATTATTTCTATAGGCACTATCTATCGCGATTTCATAAGAGGCAAAGGATTTTATCGTATGCGCCCCATCAAAGCCCTTCAAAACCTTATCTGGTTTATTGTTCACTTTATTAATCAGCAACAGATCTTCTGCTCTCGTGAGCATTATATTCTCAGGAAAATATGCCATCTATACCTCATCGATATTGTACAGAAAAGAGCTATTTCAGATAAGACCCTTTATAAGTATTTCAAGACCGATGAGAATAAGAATAGCACCGCCGATCTTCTCTGCCTTATCTGAGAACCTGGTACCAAATACCTTACCGATTTTTATGCCACTTATGCATATGATGAAGGTAACAATACCTATTATCACGCTAGATACCACAGCCTCATAGGCCTTATACTCTGCAGTTGTAAAGCCAACAGATAGTGCATCAATGCTAGTTGCTACGCCTTGGAGGAACAAAGCTCCGAATGTCAGCTTGCCAGAATATTCTTCATCTTCCTCCTTCTTCCCTTTTATCATTCCACCACCGATAAACAAAAGAAGAATAAAAGCAATATATGGAATAAAGCGCTCAAATTGCTGGAAATAGGTAACAAAGGAATGTACGCATACCCATCCAATCAATGGCATTGCAATCTGGAATAGAGCAAAGGTTGAAGCAATCAACAGCTCCTTGCTTCTCTTCATGGTAATATCATTAAGGCCATTTGCAACACTTACAGAGAATGCATCCATGGCAAGCCCGACGCCAAGCATAACGCTGTTTAGAAAAAATAAGAAATCCATATAGTTTGCCTCCAAAATTGCTAGGCAAAACTATAGACTTTCTGCATAGCAACAAGTTTCTATGCATGAGTCTCGAAATCAATGCAGGCCAGGATTATTCCAGTATGTTGACCAGCAACGCAAAGCGTTTCTACTCCCCCATGAAGGTAGTGACAATATAAAATAAAAAAGTGAATTAATCAATACAGTATAAAGAGTTAGTTGTTACTAACCTTCTTTAGCTCTTCTTCTGCGAGTCCTATCATATACATAAGATCCGCATCCTTTACCTCATCTGGATACTTCTTAGCAAGTCTATGTAAAGCATCAACAAACTCCTTGCTCTTGCTCTCCTTTACAACGAGATCGAAAACATCACTCATCCAGGCAAATTGATCTGCTCTGCACTCGTTATCGAGAAAATAAATCGTATCATCCATATTGCGGGTAAGAAGCGCAACCATTCTATCCCAGCATAGCTGAATGCAATAGTCCCACTCTCCGCCCGATAGAACTGAATATCTATATCTTTCTGCAATAACTGCATCTATTTCATCATGTGTCAGCATACCTTGATTCTAGCTATTTAAAATCTAAATTAAAATAGCTTTTGTCTATTTCCAAAGAATTCTTTTTGATGTACATAAGAGCCATGACAAAAGATCTTACTGAGGGAAGGCCTCTTCCTATTCTATTTAAGTTCTCGCTTCCTATAATAGGTGGAAACCTATTCCAGCTCTTTTATACTCTTGCAGACACAATAATAGTCGGGCAGACGCTAGGTGAAAGATCTCTTTCAGCAGTAGGAAGCACATCAATAATCATCTATTTTGTGCTTGTATTCATACAGGGGATGACAAATGGTTTCTCTATATTGCTTGCACAGGTATTCGGAATGAAGGATAAGGATGGCGTTAAGAAGAGCATTGCAACAGCTATATATCTATCACTAT
The DNA here is from genome assembly GCA_963638635.1 of Flexilinea sp. GTDB lineage: Bacteria > Spirochaetota > Spirochaetia > Sphaerochaetales > Sphaerochaetaceae > Ornithospirochaeta. The sequence goes on along the minus strand of CAVHSB010000022.1, from coordinate 12,605 downwards.
TCGTCTCTGTAGCACTTACTGCTTTAACTCTATCCCTAGCTAAGCCTCTTCTTATATGTATGAAGATCCCAAGCGAGATAGAAGATGAGGCATATAGTTATCTATTCATTGTTCTAGCAGGAACCTTGACAACAGTCTTTTATAATATGATATCCAATACACTAAGAGCTCTTGGGGACAGCAGGCTTCCTCTCATATTCCTTGTCATATCCTCAATATTGAATATAGCTCTAGACTATTTGCTTATCATATATACACCGCTTGGAGTTGGTGGCGCAGCACTTGCAACTGTAGCCTCCCAACTAATTGCTACGATTCTTTGCTTCATTGTCGCTATAAAGAAATATGATGAAATGAGGCTTGAGAAAAAATATTGGAGAATTGACCTCAAGGCCATTAAATCTCATCTTAAGCTTGGAACCCTGATGGGGCTTCAAATGTCTGTAATGTGCATTGGGCAGCTTGTAATGCAAAGCGCAGTAAACAGTCTTGGAACTATCGCTATTGCAGGCTATACTGCTGCATCCAAGGTAGATCAGCTTGGAGTACTTGTAGATAATGCCTTTATAAGTGCAATCGCAACATATGTATCGCAGAACTATGGAGCTGGAAAGCATAATAGGATAAGAGAAGGAATCAGAGCAAGCCTTATAATCGTTGAAGGCACTGCTATTTTAATGATTATCGCAATCTTCTCAATGATGCCATTTATTGCAAAGCTGTTTTTGAATAATCCGGAGCCTGAAGTCTATAGATATATAAAAGAGTATTTCATGATTGTACTTCCCTTCTATCCACTTCTAGGGCTTCTATGCATATATAGGACAGCAGATCAATCGATGAATATAACCTGGGCGCCATTAGCTGCATGCATCATAGAGCTGCTATCAAGATGCTCAGCAGCTATTGCGCTTAAGGCTATCATTGGATACAAGGGGATAATGCTTTCTCATCCCCTTGCATGGCTTGGGGCAGTAATAGTTACGCTACCTGCTTACTATGTTTATATGAATAAGCATCAGAAAACACATCCGTCTTCTCTATAGCGTGCCCAAACACGCTCAAAGAAGTCATCATCCTCTGGTATTGGACGAGCGTCTCTTTCGCTCCTATTGAGCTTTTCTCCATCACTCCATACTTCGATTATGGAGGATGCTGATGACTCATCCTCTAGTGTATAGATGAATCTATCGTCTAGAGCCTTTGGATGGATGCTGCCATTCTCATCTGTATATAGAGCGCTTCCACGGCTTTTTCCGGAAAGCTCTATATAAGAAAGCATTCCATATAGATACATTCTTGCAGTTATCAGCGCATTCCTATACTCAAATAGACGCCATAGCTCACCATCTCTCTCAATCCTTACATCATCAAATTCCCTTAAAAGCCTTTCTACCTCAGAGAATGTGCTCTTAAGAGTCTTCTCACTTCTTATTGCAGATGAATATAACGACATTATATGCCTCAAATGGTCATACGCATCAATGATATATACTTTTCCATTTTTGGCATTTGCTTTGATTGCTTCCATCTCTGAAAGTGCTGCCTCATCACTTGCTGAAAGCTCTGGATTATCACGCTTATAGCCCCTTCTTGCAATGTACTCACTAGCTCTAGTTGAGCCAACCTGGCCAGCGTTGAGAGCACTTCCGCCTGGGCGATATACACCATGGGATGCTGCAACCTCACCAACAGGGAATAAGCCTTTTATATTGCTTTCCCACCATAGATTGATAGAAAGGCCACCATTGTTATGCTGCGCAGATAGTGATATCTCAAGATACTCCTTCTCTAAATCAACGCCTTTATCCAAATAGAACTCATATGCAGGCTCATTCATTGCCCTGAGTCTCTTAATAGGAGTTTCCTCTGTAGCACCTGCCCTCTCAAGATATACTCTTGCCTCATCTGAGAGGAGAGAGAAATCTATAGCCTCATTATCTGGGTTATGGATGTAATCAAGGTATACTCTCCTGCCCTTTTCAAGCTCTAAGTAGCATAGAATATCTACAATTGATGATCCGCTGTTTAGCTTTCTTACATCAAATGGCCATTGATAGCCCTTTAGGAATAGCCTTGTAAGCATCTCACCACGGGAGAGAGGATAATCACTTAAGAAGTCATATTCCTTACCTTCCTTATCAATAGAGACTATCCTTGGAAGCACCTGCATATAGCTGCCGCTTACATTCCATCTAGGACGTACAGATGCAAGTCCATATTGCCACTCTGTGAGGTTCTTGCCCTTAGCTCCGATTTCAAAGGCAAGGCCAGTTGCTCCGAATTGGCTCTCTGGATATACACTCATTTCATATATTCCAGCAGGACCGCCTGTAGCCATTACAAGATTATCTGTAAGAAATAGATATAGCTCATTTGTCTTACGCTCTAGACATATCAATCCCTTGATCTCATTATCATCTGAAAGGAATCTTACAGCCTGATATCCATCAAGGATCTCTATATTCTTCTCTTTGACATCCCTCTCAAGGCACTCTGTCATAAAACGAGAAGTATATGGGCCAGCAGAGGTTGCTCTCTTATGTGGATCATGATCTGTCTTATAGCCTATATATTCGCCATATCTGTTCTTTGGAAATGGAACTCCCATCTCAGATAGGCGCAGGAAGCCTGCTGTAGATAGTGCTGCCTCACATAGCGCTATGTCCCCATCAACAGCTCTTCCCTTGAATAAATCACCAGCAAGAGCACGTACAGAGTCATCATCACTGCCCGCAAGAGACAGCTTGTAGAAGGTTTGCTTATCAGAGCCTGTATTTCTGCTTGTTCCGCATTTAATACCTTCAGTTATGATAGCAAGATCCTCAACGCCAAGGCTCTTTAAGCGGGATGCAGCATTAAAGCCGGCAGCGCCAGAGCCGAGAACGATAGTGTTAATATATCTCTTTTCCATTAGAGCCTCTGGATGTGGAAACCTCCATCTACATCTAGATAGTTTCCTGTTGTGTACATGAGATTATCGCTTGCAAATGCAGATACAGCAGCTGCAACATCCTCCCCCTCGCCCCATCTTGCAATAGGGAATACGCCGTTCTCAATAAGCTTTGTGTACTTATCCTCAACTGTGCTTGTCATATCGCTTCTGATTACACCTGGTCTTACCTCGTTTACATAGATAAGGGATGAAGCTAATTCGTCAGCCCATACCTTGGTAAGCATTGAGATTCCAGCCTTTGATACGCAATACTGAGCTCTGTTCGGGCTTGATACTGTAGCTGAGCATGATGATACATTCACGATTCTTCCACGTGATGGGTATATCATATCCTCTTTAAGCATCTCCTTTACAACAGCCTGAGTCATGAACATATTGCTCTTTGTGTTTGTATCTATTACATAGTCCCAGCTCTCTTCACTCATCTCTAGAATAGAGGATCGTACCTTAGGTGCTACACCGGCATTATTGACAAGAACATCAATACGGGAAAATCTCTCTATAGTCTCCTTAACAATTCTCTCTCTGTCCTCTGTTACAGATACATCAGCCTTGATGTAGTATGGAGCAAGGCCATTCTCTGCAATCTCCTTGAGAGCCTTCTCGCATTCTGTCTTATCCTTTCTTCCAACAGCTACAACCTGCATTCCGTCCTTTGTAAGTCTTTTAGATATTGCAAGCCCGATACCTCTGCATCCACCTGTTACTATTGCTATCTTTGCCATATTATCTCCTTTTACTCTAAGCCCTTGATCTTTATGAATTTTCCATTTGAATGCTCAATAGCATTAACGATCTCTACTGCGGCAAGGCCTGTGTGAGCATCGCATATGTATGGAGTATTATTGATAATTGATTTATAGAATTCGTTGATCATAACTCCATGAGAGATGCCCCATTCTGACTTATAGCCTGAGATTGTCTGTGATGGATGGAATATGCTCTCGCCTCCCTCCTCTTCAATCAAGAGTCCTGATTGCTTAACCTCAAGTCTAGCTCTCTCAAGATGTATCTCAACTGTGCATATCTTTGACTTTGGATAGCAATTTGACAAAAATCCAATTGCAGTTGCACCGTTTTTAAGCTTAAAGAGAGCCATAGCACTATCTTCAACCTCATACTCGAATGTATCTCTAAGGTGCGCATCCTCAGCAGCTACGCTATCAACTCCGCCACTTAGATAGTCAAGAAGATCAAGAGTATGTATTGCCTGATTTATTATGCATCCGCCGCCCTCTTTCTCATATGTTCCTCTCCATGGGCTCTCTGAGTAGTATTTGCCACCTCTATCCCATGCAACAAGAGCCATAGCAGATACAATCCTGCCGTACCTTTCGCTATCTATGATTTCCTTAGCCTCAACAGATGCTGCATTGAGCCTGTTTTGAAAGCATACACCTAGATGCATGCCAGTCTCTTCTGAGGTTCTAATCATTCTCTTAGCATCATATGGAGCAATAGCAAGAGGCTTTTCACAAAAGACATTGATGCCATGCTTCATAAGCTCTATTGCAATCTCAGGATGTGTATAGTGAGGAGTTACTACATGAGCTATGTCGATATTCTTATCAAATAGATCCCTATAATCTGTAAGAACCTCACCTCCATAGGTCCTTGAAAAGGCCTCAGCCTTCTCTCTATCGATATCTACAGCATAGATAAGATCTGCATATTCACTCTCTGTTATTGCTTTTCCATGATTCTTGGAAACAGCACCGCAGCCTATTACAGCTACTCTAAACTTCTTCATCTGCACTCTCCTTTCTCATAGCTCTGAACTGACTCGGAGTTATATTCTCTTTATCCTTGAATTGACGCAAAAAGGTTCTAAGGGAACCAAATCCGCATATATCTACAATCTCCTTCATAGGCTTATCCTGTGAAAGATACTTCTTTGACACCATTATTCTGTATTGGGCAATATAATCTGATATATTGCTGCCATGGTACTTCTTGAATATCTTTGAAAGATATACATTCGAAACACCTAGATGCTCTGCTACAGTTGAAACATTGAGCATGCTATCTGAGAACTCATTCTGGATTATTGAAAGAGCCTTCTTATATACAAGATACGACTCCTCCTTGAAATCCTCACTCTCGTTTCTCTTTTCCTGCACTACCTTTATAATGCCCTCAAGCACAGATAGAACCTCTTCAAGAGATGATGAGAAGCTCTCGCTCTGTATTATCGATGATATATTTATCTCAGGAAGCTCCCAGCCATAGAGCATTTTAAGATGGTTGCTCGTCCTGATTACCGTTCCCATAATAGAGAATAGAAGATAACGAAGAGATCTTGGTGATGAGGTCTCCTTATTCTTGTCTATATATGAATAGATAAGCTTCTTAGACTCTATCTCATCGCCCTTCTCTATAGCTGTCTGAAGCTTTATCTCATCCTCTGTGGTATATGAGAAGCCGACCTTCTTGAATAGATTGTTTATATCATGATAGATAAGGAACTCCCTGAGCCCAACCTCACTCTCATATTCAAGAACATTGATAGCATCCAGATAATCTGAACCGAGACTCTTAAGTCCCTCTCTTACATCTGAGGAAGCTGCTCTCTCAATCTCTGGAATATTGCCAATAAGAACCTTGACTCTCTTAGCAATCTCCTTATAGTACTCATCACTATCCTTCAGTGAGATTATAAAAGAAATTCCATGCTTGGATGGAAATGGAATCGCATCCATCTCATCACTTTCTATTTCTTCCTTTAGCTTATTCTCAAGTGCTGTTTTATCTGCACTCTCAGCTATAGCAAACAGAAGAATTGCAAAGCTATTATACCTGAATTTTATGCCGCACTCTTCAAGCGCTTCAGCTCCAAGCGGCGCAGAGTCTGTATCGAGAAGCTTCAATATGGCTTCTTCTTTGAGTCTCTCTGTCTGGCTTTCTATAACTTTGCCCATCAAGGCTCTCTCTTCCTTCATCTTATTCGCTGTTTCAATGAATGGAAGGTATTGGCTTTTGGAGCTTAGCATGGTTTTATCTGAGTCATCTCCGAATGCAGTCATTGCACTCTCATAATCTCGCCATTCGCTCTTGGCACTCCTCAAAACCATCAATGCGGAAAGCATAAAGGATATAAAAAAGAGAGAAACAGAGGATATAAGCATAAGATTTCTATATCTGTTGTATTCTGCTTTATCTGCAAGAATTACATATGTGAAATTTGAATATACAGACTTTCCTATTGTGGCAATTTTGCCTTTGTAGCTTATGCTCTCACCGCTATCTGCGCTTAATATCGAATCTGGAACTATTGCATCCTCATAGGATCCTAGATAGTCATAGAGTATCTCACCTGTGTCATTTCTGACGATCATGAAGTCATTTCCAGATATGTACTCTTCCTCAAATACATCCTCTATATTTGCAACAAGAGCCAAAAAGTATATCTCTCTAGATCCATATGGGACAAAGGAAAGAGGTCTTATGACTAGTATTCTATCCATCTTATCATTTGTATAGTAAGTATAGGATGCATCATAGACCATAGTAGTAGATGCTTCTTTTCTGAATATAGCTTCAAACTCTTCTTTATTATAAGGAAGAGAGAATTCCTCTCTTAGAAAGATATCCTCAATGCATCCCCATCTCATTGTTGATATATATCTATCATCCTCAAGAGAGAAGATCATGACATCGTCGATAGCGCTATAGCCATTCATTATATGCCTTATGCTATTTGAAGCTGCATACAGATCCTGAGTCTGAACTTTTTCCTCAAAGGGGTAGATTGTTCTTATAGCAGTCACATCGCTTGAAAGGAGAATATCTTCAGAGATAGAGCTTGTAGAGTCTAAAACTGCATCAAGCTCTCTTGAAACTGCTGTAAGTGATGCCTTACTCAAAAGCTTAATGTTTCTGAAAAGAAGATGAGAAGAATAATAAGCGAAGCATACGAAGACGATAAGCGGCACAAGAGATATGCTCATGTACTTAATGCACCATCTTATTATAAGACTTCTTTTAAGCTTATTATCCTTCTTTTTCTCCATATCAATTATACAGGCATTGAGCCGCCGCATTTCTCCTTAAGCATATTGTAGAAAAGATCTCCATCACATGGAATATCAACCCAATCACCACCAGTCCATGATGATAGATGAATAGCATTAGAGATAGATAGTCCCTTAATGCCATCCTCACCTGGTGCTAAAAGCGGAGTTCCCTTTAAAACAGCATCAGCAAAGTTCATGATTACTCCAGGATGTGATGTATAGGTTCCCTTTACAGGAATCTCGCACTTCCAGTTCTCTGGCTGTCCGATTTCACCCTTGAATCTCTTATTAAAGTCATCGCTATCTTCTCTCAGGCGCCAGAATGTAATCTTATCTCCCTCAATTACTAGCTTTCCTCTAGTTCCATCAATCTCAAGCCTGTTGGTACCAGGAGCATCAGAGATAGTTGTGATGTAGCTGCCAGTAGCTCCATTTGGATATTCAAATAGTGCATATACATCATCCTCAACCTCGATGTGTCTATGCTTTCCGTAGTATACCTGTGACTTAACTCTTGAAGGCATGCCGCAAATCCATTGCCAAAGATCCAGATTATGTGGATTCTGGTTTAGCAGCACTCCGCCGCCCTCACCTCTCCATGTTGCACGCCAGGATGAGGATGCATAGTAGCTTTCAGCTCTGAACCAGGATGTAATGATCCAATTCGTATGCAGAATTCTTCCAAGTTCACCTGAGTCTACAAGGTCCTTAGCCTTCTGATATACAGGATTAGTTCTCTGGTTGAACATGACTCCAAATACCTTGCCGGACTCCTTAGCAACCCTATTCATTTCCTCTACCTGCTTTACGAATACGCCTGCAGGCTTCTCACAAAGAACATTAAGACCTGCCTTGAATGCTTCAATTGCATAAACAGGGTGGTAGTAGTGAGGAACTGTTGGGATGATTGCATCTACCTTACCTGAGTGAATCAATGCCTCAGCTGAATCAAAGTAAGCTACAGAATCCCCAAGAAGTGATTTAGCTGCCTCAATTCTCTTTGAATCTATATCTGCAATAGCTGTAAGAACGCCATTCTTTATCTTTCCATCCATAAAGGATCTCGTATGCTGGGATCCCATCTTTCCATATCCTATGATACCAAATCTGACTTTATCCATATTAAGCCTCCTTGTATGCTTTCTTCAGAACCTCTAATGCAACAGGTCCATCAATTGATATATCGTCTGTCTTGCCTTCAATTGAAAGCTTATCATCATAGCCAGAGTCCTTAAGAGCCTTGATGAACTCTCTAACCTCATCATTGAGAGTGAGAGGGTAGCGTCTGCCATCAAGTGTTGCTATATGAGCATGAGCAATAGGACTTGTAAGTGCTATATCCGAAATCGGCTCATTCTCCTTTCTGATATGGAATGCATCAGCAAGAAGAGATGCACCTGTAAGAGAAGCAAGCGCAGAGCCCTCAGTTAAGAAATTGATAAGATTTGTCTCGCCTCTATTCAGTGGCTCAATAGCAATAACCACATCATATTCCTTAGCTCTTTCTACGATGTGCCTTGTAACTGCTACAAGCTCCTTATAGGCATCTGTGTATTTCTCACCCTCTGGAACAAATCTGGATTTACCAGAGCCGAAGCTTACTACGCTTATGCCCATTCTCTTCATTCTTGAGAAGGCTACAGTAAGGTAGTCATCCAGCTCTTTCTCGTTATACGCTGATCCTATTACAACCATAGTCTTAGGAAGGAGAAGAGAACAAGCCTCTGCTTTGATTCCTACCTTGAGAAATTCACTATAGGCTTTCTCAAAATCTTCATCACTCATTACTCCGATCTTATTGATTGGAAGCTCTATATAATCAAAACCAGCCCTTTTAACCTCTTCTGCCTTAGAGAAGTCTGCACAAATTCCGTATCTCATAGTACCTCCAGAGAATCGTTATAGATTCTGTATTCTTTTCCATCAGCCTTAACTGCTACATAGTCTTCCTTGATTTCTGCCTTAATATCGCTATTTCGCTCAGCTAATGTAGTTACAGCTGTAAATGGAGCCTTACCAACTCTAGAATAGACAAGCTGATGATTAGGAACCTTAACTGGATATCCATAGCTGATCCATCCACCCTTTGGCTCCTCTGATCCATAGTAGTGATTTCTCTCAAAAGCAGCATCTGAAACAAAGCCAAATTCAAACTCTGTACCTTTATCTGTCTTGAAGATTACATCCTTTCCTACTTCAAGGCTTCCCTGGTTGAAGTTATATGAAAGTCTGAAGTCATGATTCTCTTCACCCTTTCCTGTTACATAGTCAACTATTACTGCCTTATGGTTTGGAAGAATGAAAAGCTTCCTTCTATGGAATACAGGATCTGAGATGAATACGTAGCCATTATGAGAGATATCGATAACCTTAACGCCGCAATCCTCTCCGAAGCTGTTGCATATAGCCCTTACGCCTCTGACACGAGTAACATTTGGAACCTCTCCCATTTCATGGTCATCTACGTATAGTGTGTTATGAGCAAGTGATGAGCAGAAATATGCTCTCCAATCCTTCCAGATTGATGATCTATAGATGAATCTTCCAGAGTCTACTAGGATATCCTCACCCTTAAGTGAAACATCAACATGACCTGAATCATTATGTGAGTGTGTGCTTCTCTCGCCTCTTTCAAGTTTAACAGAATGCATGAGGCCATAGTCTGCAGCATCTGACCAATCAGATCTTACAACGAATACACCCTCCTCTCTGAAAGCCCAATCAAGCTTCTCCGGAGCTTTGCCCTCTTTTCTGAGTGATGAGAAGTATAAAAACTCCTCCTTTCCTGTCCAATTGTACATATAGCGGAAGAATGCTCTAAGCTCATTAAGATCATCTGGGAAGAATGAAAGATTCATTCCCTCATATATAGATGTATCTGATCTTACAGTTGTAAGGTCATCTCTATCTGCATCGCCAATCATTGGAGTAGATAGGTCTGGCTTAATCAAAGACATAACATACTCAGCTGCTCTTGTGATAATCTCCTTAGCATATGGAGCTATTACAATGCCATTGATCTCTGAAATTCTTATAGCCTGCATAAACGCAATAGCTGCAACTAGATGATAGATAGGAGTCTTTTCCATATGCACGCCATTATCTGAGAAGCAATACATAACCTCGTGCATTACTCTCTCGTAGCCTGTATCTCTCCATTCCTTAGCTTCCTTGAACTCTGGGAACATCACACCAATCTGATAAAGTGCGCTAGCTTCCATGCTGAGCCAATTTGAGGATCTATCGTGGTTGGAATAGTGGCCCATTAAGAATAGAGCATGATTTCTTATTGCAAGCAGGAACTCTGAAAGGTCCTCACTCTTCCACTCCGTTGAATGACGGAAGATCTCAAAGCATGGGAGCCAGGTTGTGTAGATTCTTATACCGGACTCGATTGTACGCCAAGCATGTCCTGGAAATGGAGTCTTTACTTCAAATGTATGATCCTCGATATATTTATCTGCAGGCCATACCTCATTGAATTGCTTCATCTCATGAATGAATTCCTTGAAGTATTTCTCATCCTTGCCAATTGCATAGGCACGGGCAAGAGGCTGCCAATAAATAGTACGGAAAAGAGACCAAGACCATTCGTTATCTCTGCTGGTCTCAGTTGTTGGATTGAAAAGATAATCGATCTCTCCTTCAAACTTCCAGCCGAAGATATCATGATTCATTGTCTTTTCAGCTTCCTTGAAGATTTCTTCATTATTATACTTCTCAGCATCTTCAATAGAGAAGAGATACTTAGGATTCTTTCTATTTCTGTAATATTCAAGAAGAGAATCACCATCAAGCTTCAAACCCTTAAAGCCTTCATAATCTTTATCTAAAAGAGATATTAGTTTTTCTGTATTATTCATTTGCATCCTCATAAAAGCAGGGGATTTCTCCCCTGCTATAAATAAACTTATTTTGCAAGATATCTCTCGTAAGCAGCCTGCTTAAGCGAAATAGCCTTCTCGATTCCGAAAGCCTTGATCTGCTTTACGTAGTTATCGAACTCTGAAAGAGGAAGAGCGCCTGTGATGAACTTAGCTTCCATCTCCTCAGCGTATGTATTTACGTTATTGATGATCTTTGCAATCTCACTAGCCTCATCTGATGTATGGGTTACGCTAGGCATGATGTACTTGCCATAGTCTGTCTGAGCCCAGAGGTTAATAGCTTCCTTAAGCTCAGGAAGATCATAGTATTGCTCAAGATATCTTGGATCCTGGATGAATGGACCAGAAACTGTACATCTTGTGTAAAGAGCAAGTGCCTGTGAAAGAGGAAGATCTGGGTTATTCATGATAAGATCTGTATATGTTGGGTATCCATCAACCATTGTATATGTAAGGCCCTCAATACCGAAGTTAGCAAGCATTCTGCCCTCTTCTGAGAAGTTGTAATCAAGAAGCTTAGCAGCAGCTTCAACGTTCTTGCATGATGTTGAGATAGCAGCTGAAGTACCAGACTTATCGTAGATAGAGTTCATCTTAGCGAACTTAGAGAGTCTATCGCGGGAAGGGGAGATAGGACGTGCAGATACCATCTCTACATTAGGATTATCCTTTCTGAGTGCAGGAAGCCATGTGCCAATACCGGATCCGCCTGGAGCATATGTAGCACCAATCATGTTGTTAAGAACCTTAACAGCCTGGCTCTTCTTATCTACAGATAGATAGTCGTTATCTAGGAGACCTTCAGTATAGAGCTTATTAGCAAATGCAAGATATTCCTTTCTCTCTGGCTCGATTCTGCCATATTTTACTTTGCCATTCTCTACATAGAAATCATCCCAGCTATCAAAGCCTGGTGCAAGAACTCTAGAGATATGGTCCTTTCTGATTGTAAGAGGAATCTGAACTCCGCTCTTCTTAAGTGCAACAAGAGCAGTATAAAGCTCATCTGGAGTCTCTGGGATATAATCAATGCCAGCAGCTTCCAATAGATCCTTTCTCCATACCCAGCCCTCTGAGAAGATGAGGTTATTGTTCTCATAGCTCTCACCTCTTAGGAATGGGAATACATAGTATGTTCCGTCATCTGTTGAGATGAGCTTAGCAATGTCTGGATGTGTCTCTAGGTACTTCTTGAGGTTTGGACAATACTTATCGATGATGTCATTCAATGGCATGATGATCTTGTCATCGAGTGCTGCCTGTGGTCCACCAGGATAGTCAATCCACTTATATTCAATGATGTCAGGATAAGAGCCTGATGCCATAAGAATATTAAAACCTTCGCTCAATACGCTATCGTTAGCAGCAGAAACATGCTGGAATTCGATATCTGTATTAGTTCTCTTCATAAGCTCCTTCCAGTACTCTGTCTGGGAGAAGTCCTGAGCTACAGCTGAGATATTTGGGTTAAGAGGTGCCCAATAAGTCAATTTAGCCTTACCATCTGTTGTCTTTGCAGACTTTGCTTCGCTTGAACCTTGAGCAAATAGCGGCAATGCAAGTGTCATTACAGCTAATGCTAGTGCAAGATATTTTTTCATTTAGACCTCCTTCTAGTCTATTTTTTATTTCTGTGTCTCTGGTAGAGTCCAGTTTTCATAACATTTGAGATATAGATCCTTAAGACCCTCTATAGCCCAATATTCATCGCCATCCTCGCTCTTTTTCTTAATCGCATCGTAGCGCAGA
>CAVHSB010000021.1:800-20791 GCA_963638635.1 Flexilinea sp. | reverse complement strand
ATGCAGAAATACCATAGCTCGTCAAGCCGTTAATTACAGCATCTGCCTTAACAACAAGACCAATGTCTGTTCCTTCTGATTTTTCGTCACTCAATCTAATTACGGATGAATCTTGATAGTTTTGTATAGAAGATTTTTCCAAATCACTTTCAATTGTTCCATTCTGGACAGTAAGTGTACCGCTCTTGACATGGAATGCTCTTAGATTTGACTTAATTGTCTTTCCACCGAGATCAAGAGTTATAGACTTTGAAATAGAAAGTGTCTCTGAAAGTGTAATGTCGTTAGCAAGAACGATTGTCTTATCGCCTTCAAGAGCAGTCTTCAAAGCAGAAGCATCTGAAACAATAGTTGCATCAGAAATTTCCTTTTCATATCCACAAACACTACAAATCTGGAAAACCTTTTCATCCTTGACTGTATTTCCTCCAAAGCTATGTGCAGCCTCTTCATCCTTAGCACCGCAAGTACATTCATGCCAGTGACTATTTGCATCACTCTTCCACTCTGCACTGTAGGTATGCTTATGATCATCACAAGATACAAACACTGCTGTTACGACTAGTGCCATTAGAATAATCGATAATACTTTCTTCATTTCGTATTCCCCTCGTTCCTTTGATATTTAAATTCCTTCCTTCAAATAGAAAGAAAAAAGAACTTACTCGTTTAGTGTCAAAAAAAGACCATAGAATGCCTTAGTTCTATGGTCACTATTATCTATATATAAAGATTCTATGATGTTTATAACTGAGAAGCTATGAGAGTATACCCCCCCCGTTTAATTCTTTATTATTCATAAAGTTACTTCTCATAAGTATGTCCCCTTATGCTTTAACAATAAACTATTTAAATCTGATTTTCAACTCTTTTTGTTTAAGAATGCAGCTATACATCTACAAGCATAGCCTCATTGCCATGCTCTTGAATAAGCTTTATCAGGTCTCTCGCCTGCAACCAGACAGTCGCAGTATTGTCATTTGGATGAATACCTATAATATTCCCATCGAATTCAGAATCAAGAAAGAAGTGTACTCTACAATCTTCATCATTCAATATGCCTAGAGGAGTAACAGAGCCTGGCCTTAATCCCATGATAGCAAATAGATCATCAGCTGAAGCGAATGAGAGAGCACGTAGGCCATGCTGCTTTCGAAACTCCTTCAAATCAACCTTCTTGCATCCCTTTACAGTAATTAGATAGTAGCCTCTCCTCTTGTCATCTCTGACAAAGAGATTCTTTGCATCCCATTCAGGGTATGGCAAATTGACAGAATCAAGCTCATCCATAGTAAAGACAGCCTTGTGTTCTGTCTTCTCATATTGGATATTATGCTCTGTCAGGTATCTATAAACAGCTTCCTTGTTTTTCATTCAAGCTATTCCTTTAAGCTTTAAGTCAGCCTATCATAAACAAGATTCAAAGCATACCTTTCTATTGAGCGTAGCTGCAGAAAAAGGGTATAATTACACTATTGGAAAAGGATAAATATGGCTGAAAGAAAGTTCTTCTCAAGATACAACATGCGCTGTGGCTTAATTCTCAGAGCAGAAGAGGCCAATCGCAATATAAAAGAGATAAAGGTGCCAGCATTAGACCAGAGATTCCTGCTTTTAAAGGCAGAGGATATAGAGAAGAACGAGCTTGAATTCTTAGATTCAGCGATGCCGCTTCTTGCTTCTACCAGGATTTCATATATAGGAGAGCCTATCCTTGCCCTATTTGGTCCAGACTTTGAATCTGTTGAACTTGCTATGAGACAGATCAAAGTAGTCACAAAGCCTATAGAAGAGGAGGAAGGAATACCTCTTGATGATGAGATTCCTCCACTATTCTTCAGCTGGGGACAGGATGAGGCAGTAAGAACAGAGGATGAGAATCAATATAAGATTGTAGATAGTGAATTCTCATTGGAGCCTACTACCTTCATATCTAATCTGCGCTATACCGTTACCGCCAACAAGGAAAAGGATATTTTATATCTTAACCTACCAACAGAGTGGCCAGACTTCGTAAAAAGCACAGTATCTAAGATTGCCGGGATAGAGGGAAAAGCAATCAATCTGAAGCAAATCAAGGTACAGAATAAGTATGATGAGTATCTTTTCATGCCTGCTGTATATGCCGCCTTAGCTGCTATTGCTACATCACGCTTAGCACTTCCTGTTGAGATGAGAGCTGTTGGCGAATCTGCAAGAGCTGGTATGGTCTTCAAGCGCCATACGATACTCACAGAGGATTATAAGCCAATTTCTGAGAGCGTTGAAGTTGAGGTAGATCAGGGTGCATTCATATTTGCAGGAAAAGAGATGCAGCGACAGATAATGACTGGCCTTATTCCTACATATCCATTGAAGAGCTTTATTGCGAAGATTGTTACAAAGAAAAGCTCTAACCATCCGGCATCCTTCTCAGGCTCCTTAGGCTACGCAGAGTCATTAGCTGCAACAGAGTTCCATAGTGCAAGAATCACAGAAAGGAATGGCAATACTCCTGCTATGCAAAAGGCTAAGGATAAGAATAAAACCAGATTTACCGACTATGCTCCATCCTTTGAGCTTGAGTCTATCGGAAACCTTGTAAAGCGAATAGAAAGAGAATCTGTATTTGATAGGAAGTGGGCAACTAACAACTTCCAGCATAACACCTTCTCACTTGTCGGATATTTAAAGGGCATCGGTCTTGCGACAGGCACTGGCATTGCAGGCTTCTCGACAGACTTCGCAAAGGCATCAGATTTCACTTCGATAATGACCTATACGCAGAAGAAGAACATAAGCGTAAATGCATTTGTTAAGAATAATGATAAGCTTATCAAATATTGGAAGAATCTTATTAGCTCAAAGATTGAAGATGAAGGCACAGCAGATAACGTAGTATTTCTAGAGCAGGGACCTAATGCAACAGACTCAGGGCCTGATGTACTATCACGCTACTACTCATGCTTTACTTCTCAGCTTGCTGCAGCTGCGAAGAAGCTCAATGTGCTGAGGCTCGATGACAAGCTGCCAGTTTCAATGAAGTTCAATATCGAGAACACCTTCTATCCATGCGAGTTCGAGCACTCTGGCTTCGGCGCTGTTATAACTGAGATTAAAATCTCATCTATAACGTTCTCTCCAGTTGTAACTGAGATATGGGCAAACTTCGCACTTTCACACATGATAGATAAGATGGATACCTACAACAAAGCAAGAGCCAGCATACTAACAGCGCTAGAAGAGAGCGGAGCTATACTTGATAAAGACTTCTCACTTCACTTATACATAGATGTCAGGGAAGCAAGCTCAGAGACACTCTCAAGCATAGAAGCCATTGCGAAATCACTCACTATAGGCTCATTTGCAAATGCGCTATACCAAGCAGCAGGGCCAAAGGCTGCATCCCTTCCTACTAGCGCTGCAAAAATTGAGAGAGCTATTGATGGAGGTTCTAAATGAAGGTAGATTGCATAGTGGATGGAAAGACCTTGAGTCTTACTCTCAACTCAAATAAGCCACTTTCTCTTATACTCCAAGAGAATCTTGAATCAAATACAGCTAATTCGCATTGCAGAGGAAAGATGTGCGGGCTATGTGCTGTGATAATTGATGGCAAGGCAGCGCTCTCCTGCATGGTTCCAGCCTTCGAGATAAGAGGCAAGGAAATCACAACCTTTGATTCCTTTCAAAAGACAAAGGAGATGAAGGATATCGAGAAGGCCTATGATGCAATTGGAGCTGAGCCTTGTCCGGAGTGCTACAGCTCAAGATCTATAATAATTGAGTCATTGGTATCTAATGAAGAGACAAGACGCGATAGGATTGCAGAGGAGCTTGGCATAGTAAAGTGCAGCTGCATAGATATAGAATCTGAGATAAAGATAATTCAGAAAGCAATTGAAATCAGGAGAAGCAAACGTGTACGAAGGTCTTAGTTCTCCAAACATCTATACACCCAAATCACTATATGAATACTCTTTGACGGTACTTCAGGTTCCAGATGCGACGCTATGGTCTGGTGGAACCTTCCTAATGACTAGACCAGATGCTTATCCAAATAAAAACGGCAACAGCGAGATAATCTATATAGGCGGAATCGAGGAGCTAGATAGATTTCAGAGAAACGATAGGCTTGCAGAGCTTGGAAGCAGAATAACCTTCCATAAGATATTGAACTCCGGAAAGACAATTCTGCCTAAGATTCTCATCGACAATGCAAATGTCCTAGGAAGCTCACTTGTCTCTCAAAGAGCAACTATAGGCGGTGCTATATGCACAAAGGACTTCACGACAAGCTTTCCAGGAACCTTGATAGCACTCAATGCTGCAGTAGAGGTCAAATATGTAAAGAAGAAGCGACTACACTCAAAGTGGATGCCTCTATCTAGGCTTGTTGATAAGAACGGAAGAATAGCACTTCCGACACAGGGCATGATCAGCAGAATAAGAATAAGCACAATAGAGGACGATATAGAGAAGTTCTACTCTATTGGCTCATTCATCTTAAATCCAGATGAGGCTGTATCTATCGCATTCATCTCAGATTGGGATGTTGATCTCTTAATAAACCCACATATAACAATAACATTTCCACTTCTTGGAATATGCTTTTCAAGAGATATCGACAATGTGCTTGCATCTCTTAGATTCCCGCTTGATGAGAGTGAATACAACTCACTCGAAAGCATTCTATTCACATTCCTCGAATCCTCCTTCTCTGGTATAACAGAGCTTCAAAAAGCAAGAGTAAGAGGCATTCTTGAGGATCTATTCGGAGATCTCAACAGAAGAGCACTAGTACACCCTCAGGATAAGGAGTCACATGAGCTTCGTTCATCTACATAATCACTCAGATTTTTCACTTCTCGATGGAGCAGCTTCCATACCTAAATACATTGCAAAGGCTAAGGAATGCGGAATGACTAGCCTCGCACTTACAGATCATGGAAACATGTATGGCGCTGTAACCTTCTATGAAGCGTGCAGGAGCAATGGCATAAATCCAATAGTTGGATGCGAATTCTATATGTATCCACCAGATAGAAGAGAGAAGAATCCAGAGAATAAATATTACCATCTTATCCTGCTTGCAATGAATGACCATGGCTACCACAATCTCATGGAGCTCAATTCAATTGCGTGGAAGGAGGGCTATTACTTCAAGCCGCGTATCGATAATGAGTCGCTTAAGGCACATAGCGAGGATCTAATATGCCTATCTGCATGCCTTGCAGGAGAGCTTCCAAGACTCATCTGCAGCGGAAAGCTTCAGGAGGCAAGAGATAGAGCTAAATGGTTTAAGGATGTATTCGGGGATAGATACTATCTAGAGCTTCAGGACCATGGAATACCAGATGAGAGAAAGGCAGCAGAGGAGCTTGTTAAGATATCTAGAGAGCTAGATATCCCTGTTGTATGCACAAACGATATACACTACATAAACAAGGATGACTCAAATGCACATGATACCCTTCTATGCATTGGTACTGGCAGCAAGAAGACAGACCAGAATAGATTAAGATACAAGGAAGGCGAATTCTATTTCAGAACCCCGGAGGAGATGGCAGAGCTCTTTTCATGGATACCAGAGGCAGTAGAGAATACAGGAAAGGTAGCTGAAAGATGCAATCTTGAGATCAATTTCCCTGGCCCTATTCTTCCTAAATGCTCTATTCCTGAGCCATATACTACAGATGCAGAGTACCTTACGGCATTGGCCTATGAGGGACTTCCAGAAAGATACCCTGATGCAGATGAAGAGAAGATGGCAATGCTCAAGAAGAGACTTCAATATGAGCTAGATATCATAATACAGATGGACTTCCCTGCCTACTTCCTGATTGTACGTGACTACATTCACTGGGCAAAGATACATGGTATTCCAGTAGGACCTGGAAGAGGCTCTGGAGCTGGATCTCTTGTAGCATATACAACTACTATTACTGATGTAGACCCTATTAAATACAACCTGCTCTTTGAGAGATTTCTGAATCCTGAAAGAGTATCAATGCCTGATTTCGATATAGACTTCTGCTTTGAACGCCGCGGAGAGGTCATTGACTATGTAACTGAGCACTATGGACACGATAACGTCGGACAGATCACTACCTTTGGTACACTGAAGCCTAAAGCAGTTATTAAGGACGTTGCGAGAGTCCTGGATATTCCATTTGACGAGGCCAATAAGATTTGTGCACTCGTTCCTGATGCTATCCCAGATAAGAAGAAATTCCATTTGCCTGATTGTCTTGAATTCGAGCCTAAGCTTCAGGCCATAAGAGATAGAGGCGGAATCTATGAGGAGCTCTTTGATACAGCTATAAGACTAGAGGGACTTTCAAGACATACATCACTACACGCAGCTGGTGTAGTAATCGGAAGACAATCTCTTGATCACTATGTACCTCTATGTGCAGATCCAAAGACAGGTGCACTAGCAACACAATACACAATGCTTCAAATTGAGAATTGTGGCCTTGTAAAGATGGACTTCTTGGGGCTCAAGACTCTTACTCTCATAAAGCATACAGTAGATCTCATACACAAAAGAGAGCCTGATTTTGATATCAACAAGATTGATGATGAGGATCCTGTAACATTCGATATGCTAAGACGAGGTGACTCCTCCTGCGTATTCCAATTCGAATCTGCAGGAATGCAGGATATTCTAAAACGTGCACAGCCCTCAACAATCGAAGAGCTTGTAGCACTCAATGCACTATATAGACCAGGCCCGATGCAATTCATCGACCAATACATTGACTCTAAATTCGGCAGAATACCTATCACATACCCAGATCCTTGTCTTGAAGATATCCTTAAGACAACTTATGGAGTTATCGTATATCAGGAACAGGTAATGCAGGTAGCTCAGAAGTTTGCAGGCTACTCACTCGGCGGTGCAGATATTCTCAGACGTATCATGGGTAAGAAGAAGGCCGATAAGCTTGCTGAGCAGCAGGTAATCTTCGAGGAAGGAGCTATTAAGCTCGGACATACAAAGGAAGATGCAGATAGGGTATTTGAAATCTTAAAGCCTTTTGCAGGCTATGGCTTTAATAAATCACATGCCGTTGCATATTCTATCGTTGCATACCAGACAGCCTTCTTAAAGGCGCGATACTTCCCGGAGTTCCTAGCAGCTAACCTTACAAACGAGATGAATAGCCCAGATAAGTTCACTGAGTATCTCAATCTCGCTCCAAAGTACAATATCAAGGTAATTCCACCTTCAATCAACAGGTCTGAAAAGCACTTCACCGTCGATAAGGGAGATATCATCTATGGACTTGCAGGCATTAAGAATGTTGGCGAGGGCGTAGTCGAGAAGATTGTAGAGGAAAGAGAGAAGAATGGCCCATATACATCTTTCATAGACTTCCTATCAAGGCAGAGTGAGAACACTTTAAACTCAAGACTGCTTGAATCACTCATCAAGGCGGGAGCCTTCGATGAGCTTGGAACAAACAGGCCTACACTGCTAGCAAATCTTGAAGAGGCTTTAAAATTCGATAAAGCGTCAAAGGCAGCTACAGCCTTTGGCCAGATGTCGCTTTTTGGTGATGATGATGAAGAATCCCTTGGCTCCTTCGAGATGAGAGAGGTAGAGGATTGGGAGCTTATCGAGAAGCTCAATACAGAGAAGGAGCTTCTCGGCTTCTATATCTCAGGACACCCTCTAGATACTTATCAGAAGTACATAAATGAGTG
Source organism: Flexilinea sp. (assembly GCA_963638635.1). GTDB lineage: Bacteria > Spirochaetota > Spirochaetia > Sphaerochaetales > Sphaerochaetaceae > Ornithospirochaeta. Next base: position 13,099 of record CAVHSB010000021.1, on the reverse strand, counting down.
TGTAAGAGTCAATATCGCAGATAAGGACACAATCGTACTCGATACAGAGGTCCAGCTGATAGCTCTAGTACAGGCTATGAGAGTTGTGCTTACAAAAAGCAAGCAAAAGATGGCAATCCTTACACTACAGACTAAGGAGGGAGATGTTGAGGCCGTATGCTTCCCTTCTACATTCCTTCCTTTACAGGATAAGATCACTACAGATGGCATCTATGGTTTTATAGGAACATTCTCAATGAGACAGGATAAGCTCTCCTTCACAATAAGAGACGTAATGTCTCCAGATGCATTAAAGCCAGAGGCTGTAAAGAAGATAAACATACGGCTAAAGTCCAGCTTTGAATTCACAAGAGAGACACTTAAGGGAGTTTTAAGAGCATTTACATTAAATGAAGGAAATATACCTGTATCTCTATACATAGATAACAATGACACAGAGGAGCTTCAATTGAAAAGCACTAGCTATCTCAATTACTCTTCATCGCTTATCGAAGAACTTGCCAATCAAGAGATTGTCGATAAAGTCTGGGTTAATTAACTTTATTATCTAGGAGTAAAGAAAGTGTACATGTACATACTTACTAAAATATCTATGGTATTGGCTAGGCTATTGAGGCTCTATTCTCTATTGATCTGGATAAGAATCGTAATGTCATGGTTTGTCAGATCCTATAGAGAGGGCTCCTTCTCATCCTTTCTGGCACATATCGTAGATCCATATATAAATGCATTCAGACGTAAGGAGATGACAATAGGAGTTTTGGACTTCTCACCTATCATAGCAATAGGCATAGTCAGTGTGCTTGAGTCTATATTTGCATACTTTGGAAACTATGGGCATCTTACCTTTGCATGGATATTGGCAATAGCAATACAGGCATTCTGGAGCTATGGATTATCTATATATCTATCACTTTTGATAATACTCATGATATTCAGAACAATTGGCTCCTTTTCAACAAATCCAATGATGGCAGCATATTCAAGAGTAACCTCTGGCGCAGACTCCTTCATAGCGATGATCAGATCCTTCTTTGGCAGCAGCTATGTATCTGAAAAGACAGTATCGATAATAGGACTAGTGCTTTCAATAATGATGTACTTCGGAGGGAAATACCTCTTTGGATACCTTATGAGATTAGCCTTGAGGATTCCATTCTGAAAAAGCTATGGCAAGGAAGATCACTGAAGCTCCAGGCGTTGGCAAAAAGGCAGAAGAAGCCTTCAGCAAGCTAGGCGTAGAGACACTTGAAGATCTAGTTGAATTCGCACCTCGCTCGTACCTAGATAGACGAGAGGAGAGACTATTGTCTAGAGCAAGCCAAGAGGATCCTTCCATTGCATGCAGAATCTACCCTATAAGACACTCATACTTTCCTACAAAGAAGGGAAGAACACTTAAGGTGCTTTCTGAGGATGACGAGGGAAGAAGATTGGAAATACTTTGCTTCAATAGGCCATTTCTTGAGTCTCAGCTCCTTCCTGGCACTGAGTGGTATATAAATGCAACTGTACAGAGAATGCAAAATGGAATGTACCAGACCTCATCCTTTGAGTTAAAAAGAACAAAGGAAGAGGCAGGAATAGGCAGAATACTTCCTGTATATCCTCTATCTGGAAGCCTTAGTGAGAAAGCTGTAAGAAGCGCAGTGAATTACGCACTTACGATGCTATCGCCATTTCCTGATTCTCTGCCATATAGCCTATATGAAAAATATGATCTGATGAGAGATGATGAGGCACTTAAGGAAATTCATAACCCCACCGATTTCATACACCTCAAAAGAGCTAAGCGCTCCTTAATATTCTCAGAGCTATTGCTTCTTGAATTGAAGCTAATGAGAGATAAGGACTTCACAAAGAGAAGAAAGAGCACAATAACAGAGCTAGAGAAGCACCTAATCAGTTCACTAGCCTTCTCTCTTACAGAGGACCAATTGAAGGCCATTGAGGATATAAGAGAGGATCTAGATAAGAAAGAGCCTATGAATAGGCTTCTACAGGGTGATGTAGGCTCTGGTAAGACTCTAGTTGCCTGGATAAGCGCACTCCATGTGCTTTCAAAAGGCAAGCAGGTTGCATTCATGGCTCCAACAGAGCTGCTTGCAAGGCAGCATGCAGAGCTTGCAGCAAAGCTACTATCTCCACTTGGCATCAACGTTGCACTTGTCATATCTGATATAAACAGCAAGGCACGCAAGGCGCTACTTGAAGCGCTAAAGAGCGGAGACATAGATCTAGCTATAGGCACTCATGCACTTTTTTCATCAGATGTTGAATTCAGAAATCTAGATTATGTAATAATTGATGAGCAGCACAGATTCGGAGTAAATCAAAGAGAAGCCTTGATACAAAAGGGAGACAGGGTGAATGTACTTTCGATGACAGCAACTCCTATTCCGAGGACTCTCGCATTAACGCTATACGCAGGTCAGGATATATCGACAATAAAGACAATGCCAAAGGGCAGAATCCCGATAATCACACATCTTGTGAGCAATGAGAAGAGAATGCAAATGTATAAAGCTATTGCGACAGAGTTCACAAGATCTCATCAGGCCTACTTTGTATATCCAAGAATAAATGATGAGGGCGATAGCGATTTAAGAGATGTTGAGACAATGTATGAGGAGCTAAAGAGAATATATCCTGGAATACCATCTGCATTAATACACTCAAAGCTTCCAGAGGATGAAAAGGTCAAAATACTTCAGGACTTCAGAGATAAGAAGCTCATGTATCTAGTAGCAACCAGCGTAGTCGAGGTCGGCATCGACATACCAGATGCGACTTGCATGGTCATAGAGCACGCAGATAGGTTCGGACTTGCAGCGCTTCATCAATTGAGGGGCAGAGTCGGACGATCAAATCTGCAATCCTATTGCTTTCTTGTATTTGATGTTAAGAGCTATTCAAAGGATGCAGGAGAGAGACTCAAGGTAATGAGAGATGTCACAGATGGCTTTATCATTGCAGAGAAGGATCTTGAGATAAGAGGTCCTGGAGATATCAGCGGAACAGAGCAGGCAGGATTTCTGAAGATCAAGTTCGCAACCCTTACAGAGAGCTCGGAGCTTCTAGAGCTTGCTGCAAATGCAGCTATTGATATACTCAAAGATGACCGAGGTCTCATAAAGGCAGAGAATGCAGTCTTGAGAAAGGCTCTTTCTTGAAAAGATCCAAAGTGCTATTTTTTAACAAGGAGAATAATATGGTAACAAGAGATGAAGCCCTAGAGCTTTGGCATAAATATAACAAATCTGAGAGCCTCTATCATCACGCACTTTCAGTTGAGGCTGTAATGAGAGAAGCCGCTATAAGAAACAATGAAGACCCGGATTTCTGGGGAATTGTAGGGCTTTTGCATGATGTTGATTGGGAGGAGTTCCCAACAGAGCATTGCAAGAAGGCTCCAGAGCTTCTCAGGGAGATCAATGCACCAGAAGAGATGATACATGCAATATGCTCACATGGCTGGGGAATTTGCGTTGATATTGAGCCAACTCTATACATGGAGAAGGTACTATTCACAATCGATGAGCTTACTGGGCTTGTTACAGCTACAGCCCTGATGAGACCAGAGAAGATGTCTGGAATCTCAGTGAAGTCAGTAAAGAAGAAATGGAATGCGCATGGCTTTGCAGCAGGTGTTAACCGAGAGATTATAGAAAAAGGCGCAGCAATGATCGGCATGGATATTCCTTCTGTCATCCAGCTAACTATTGATGGCATGACTAAGGTAGCACCTGAGATCGGCCTATGGCCTATTGAGGAGTAACATGAGAATAACTGGCGGAAAATATGTAAGACGTACAGTCAAATGCCCTCCTGGTGTAATAAGACCTGCAATGGATAGAATGAGAGAATCTCTATTCTCTATTCTTGGAGATCTTACAGGAGAAAGCTTTCTGGATCTATTCTCTGGCTCTGGATGCGTAGCAATTGAGGCTGCTAGCAGAGGCGCCAGCCCTATACATATGGTAGAGATGGATAGAGGAAAGAAGAGCGTAATTGAGGCTAATCTTTCCTTCGTAGAGGAGAGCAAGAGACTATTCATGATGGATGTAAACAGATTCATTCTCTCCTGCCCCTATACCTACGATATCGTATATGCAGATCCACCCTTCAACATGGATGGAAAGGTAGCTCTATTTGAGAAGGTTGCAGAGAAGAAAATCATAAAGGATGGAGGCCTCTTCATTGTCCACTATCCAGAGGAAGAGAAGAAGCTCTGGCCTGAAGAGATAAAGAACTTCAAATTCAAGGATGAGAGAAAATACGGACGCTCTATGCTCCGTTTCTATAAGGCATCATATGAAACTGATTGAAAAAGATATTAGTGTTATGGAATCCAATTGCTCTATAAAGAGCATGGATACAGATTGTTTCTATTGTGCAAAGCCTACCTATTATTTTGGACTTAACCAGGAAATAGGAGGACTGCATGCTACATCTAAAGGCGTAGGTGTAGAACAGCTCTACAATAAAGAGAAGAAAACCTGGATGATAATCAGGACAAGAATGCACATAAATAAGCTTGCGCATTGGCCAGAGGATATAAAGGTCATGACATGGTGTCAGGAGGGCTACAGACTATATTGCCCTAGAGCAGTTAAGGCCTATGACGAGTCTGGACATGAGCTATTTAATGCAGAGAATTGGTGGGTTGTCATGGATCTTGAGAGAAAGAGACCATGCAAGCCTGAGTATATAAGACCTTACCTTCCACCTGCAGATAAGGAAAAATACTACTTTGATCCAGCCTTTCCTCAATTTCCAGATATAACAGAATACAGCGGAGAGCCACTTGAGCCATGGTCTATCAAGATCAACTACTATGACACAGACTACAATAGACATGTGAATAATATAAGCTATGTGAATTGGGTTCTGGATGCACTTCCAAAGTCATTCTTAGATTCCTATATGCCATCGCTGCTAGATGTCAAATGGGAAAAGCAATGCTTTCTCACAGATGATCTATATGTACTCACATATTCAAAGAGTGGCTATGATTCAGAAACCCCACAGCTCTTTTCAAGAATCATGAGAGGAGATGAGGTCGTATTTGAAGCACTCTCAGAATGGAAAAAGAGGAATCAATAGTGCGGTGGCCTTCTATTAGGCCTAGCTTCCCCACTCTCTTCAATAAGCTCCTGCACCTTGCGCTCTAGGTGCTCGAGCTTTATCTTTAAATAGGTAATATCCTTAGCCTGCTCAATGATCACATCATTAAGCTCTGCATTCTGGCTTTCAAGGTAGCTTATCTTAATCTCTAGTCTTTCGGTATCGTCATAATTCATAAAAGCTATTATATAAAATCAAAGGGTACTTTACAAAAGGTTTATAAAGAGTTAAAAGTCCCATTAGGGACTATATGAGACGAGACGAAATAGAGCTTCTGAAAAGCATAGATGAAGCAACAATCAAGATGCGTGGCATATATGCAAAGTGGGCACGCATTGTCGGGATATCGCATGCAGAAATGCTGATACTCTATCACCTAAGAGATAACGAGGATGCATGCCAAAGTGAGATATGCTCTCACTACATCGTACCAAAGCAAACAGTTTCAAATGCAATATCCAGATTGAATAAGCTAGGCTATCTAGAATATATAGTCAAAAGCACAGATAAAAGAGAGAAACACTTCATGCTATCAGATTCTGGTAAAGAGTATTCAGATGGAATACTCTCTTCAATCAACAGAATCGAAGAGAAGGCAATCGATGAAATGGGCCTTGATAACGTCAAAAAGCTATCAGAGCTATCTAGAGAATTTGGAAATCTTCTCCAGAAAGAGCTATTGAACCTATGAGAGCAGAACTTGGAGCAGATGCATTTGGAAAGGAAAAGATCGGACACTTGCTGCTACGCCTAGCACCACCGATTATGCTTGCACAGCTTATTCAGGCGCTTTACAACATCGTCGATAGCTACTTCGTCGGACTATATAGCCCTAGTGCGCTAACAGCACTCTCGGTTGTATATCCAATTCAATGGATGGCTCCAGCTATAGGGCTTGGAATCGGCGTCGGCGTAAACACCTATATGTCTAAGCTATATGCTACAGGCGCAAACGACAGAGCAGATAAAACAGCAGGAACTGGTAACATTCTAGAGCTGATATCCTGGGCCTTCTTCTGTGTCTTTGTATTCTTTGTACTTCCGCTCTATACGAGGTTCTCAGCAAATGGTGATGAGGTAATCAAGGATACCCTTATCTATGGTCATATAGTATGCTATGGAAGCATATTCCAATTCCTTGAATGCAATTGGGCAAAGGTGCTTCAGGCACAGGGCAACATGAAAAGACCAATGGTTGCAGAGTGTCTTGGAGCATTAACCAACATAGTGTTCGACCCTATCCTGATATTCGGAGTTGGCCCTATCCCTGAGCTTGGAGTTGCAGGCGCTGCATGGGCAACAGTGCTTGGACAGCTTGTCGCTGCTATAGTAACAGGAGCTAGAGCCTTCAGAATGCCTCCAGAAAAGGATGAATTGAAGAAATTCGCAAAGCCAGCCTTGACTCTAGGTTACCCTACAATACTTAGCCAGATAACGATGTGCTTCTATATCGTAGTTCTCAATATGATACTCGCAAAGTTCTCAGATGCTGCTGTAACTGTGCTAGGGCTCTATTATAAGTATCAATCGTTCTTCTTCATTCCCCTATTCGGACTCAATACCTGCATAGTCCCTATACTCAGCTATAACTACACCATAAAGCAATATGACAGATGCAAAGAGACCTTAAGAGACTCCATATTGATAGCAGCCTCATTGATGGTTGTAGGAATATTCTGCTTTGATGTAATACCAGAGCCGCTTCTCAGAGTATTCTCAAGAGAGGAGGATGTACTAAAGGCGGGAATACCTGCCTTCAGAGCTATAGGCCTAAGCTTCATATCAGCAGTATTCTCTCTGATATTCCCAGTATTCTTCCAGGCTATCGGAAAGTCTAAAGAGAGCACAATACTAGCGCTTTGCAGACAGATCTTCACTCTTATACCTAGCTTCTATGTACTCTCCTTCATATCTCTAAATGCAACATGGTTTGCATTCCCATTCTCTGAGACCTTCACTGGACTATGTGGGCTTCTTCTATATTTCAAGGAATCAAGGAAGTGGAAGGATTCTTCTGCAACAAATTTATGACAACATAGTGCAACATTTGTTGCAAATCCCTTTGCTTTTCGTGTTATAATAATCACAAATATCAAGGAGGACTCGTTTGAAAGGCGAAAGAGTTGCACAGCTAGAGCTTTTGCTTCGCTCGCATCCAGAAGGACTCAGAAGAGCTGAGATTGCAAGGCGCCTAGGCGTTCACAGATCTACGATATCACGCTATGTCGATGACTTATCTCAATATATAGATATATATGAAGATAACAATCTGATTAAGATTAGAGAGAAGGAGAATGACAGCTCTGCATTAGAGCTATCTGTATATGAATCCCTAGCCTTCAATATGGGAGCTGAAGCACTTGCACAAAGCACAGACTTCCAGAATCCTCATCTAGCCTCAGGGCTAAGAAAGATGGCGATGAATATGAGATCCTATGCCCCTAAAATCAGTGAGAATATTCTTACATTGGCAGAATCCATAGACAAGAAGCTCCAGGATAATAAGACAGAGGCAGGTCGCTTCAATTCAATGCTTGAGGTACTCATTGATTGCTGGGTATCTGGAAGAATCGCAAGAGTAACCACAGCAGAGCCTGAGCGTGAAGAGTTTGAGATAGCACCATACTTCATAGGCTTCAAGGAAGATAATAGCGGAAGAAAGCCTATGACCGTAACTGGAAGACTGAGACACACAAAGGAAATCATCACAATAGATATTGCATCTATTACAGAGGCTATGATGCTAGATGAGACCTATACAATCCCAGATAATCTTAAGCCCTTCTCAAAAGCAGAAAAGGAGAATGGCTATGATGCAATTGATATGATTCCTCTTACTATAAGGCTTGAAGAGAAAAGCGCTCTTAACTCCTTCTCTACATTAAACCACGGAAAGCCCACCTTTGAGAGATCAGATAAGGGCGATCTTATCTGCCATATAGACATAGAGAACTCTATTGAGTTGATGCTCAGAATCATACAATGCGGAACAAGCATAGTAGTCATCGAGCCGGAAAGTTACAAAAGAAAATTGATAAATTTTTTAGATAGTATTTTAAAATTATATAGATAGCTATGTACAATATATTATTAGTTGAAGATGAAGAGAAAACAAGGCACGTGTCATTAAGACTCGCACACCATGGGAAGAGCACGGCTTCAGAGTAACAGCTGAGGCATCCAATGGACGCGAAGCCTTAGATATTCTTGATGAAGGAATTCCAGATGTTATCATTACAGATATCAAAATACCATATATGGATGTACTGAACCCCTAAAGTTAGACTAAGAACTTTAAGCTACTTTTATTATTGCCAAGCTCCTTCTGTATTGTAAAGGAGTCATTCCCTTTAAATCATGCTGAATCCTCTTATTATTGTACCAGTCAATGTAATCATCTATGGCAGCAATCAGCTCAGCTGGCGTCTTGTACTCCTTCTCCCTTCCAAACCATATTGCTTTCTTCAATGTAGAGAAGAAAGATTCCATCTTGCCATTATCCATGCAGTTCCCTTTCCTGACCAAATAGAGGATGCATAACATCTGCTTTGTTTGATACCTCATTCTTATCTTCATCCCTGCTTATATTTTCAATTACCCAATAAAGAAAAGAGAGGGCTTTTAATCAAACCACCTCTGCCCTATATGCTCTAAGCTAGGCTTTTATTATTCAAAGCGCTGATGCTTTTGTCTTCTTTTTCCTGAGCTTATGACGAGGAGGAGAGAATTCAAAGGAGCCTATTCTTGTCTTTGCAACCCCCTCAAAGCCTATATCTGAGAGTGTTCCCTCAGCATTATATTCAAGCTCTCCTATTGGTGTCATGAGAGCGCCATATAGCGTTAAATTATCATTATTGCTATGACCTTTGAACTCGGAGGCAAAGGACATGATAGAGAAGCTGCCTGTAACAGCCTCCCCATCTATATTGATCTCAATAGCTCCGCTGAACTTGCCTAGCGGAGTCTTTACTTCTACATCATAAAGTGCCATAGCAAGAGTATAGATGCTATTTGCTAACTATTCTATGGATAGTCTCTCTTACAGCTCCCTTTCCCTTTACAAGAGAAGCAAAGTCATCTACTACCTTCTCGTATAGTGATGTCTTTGTAAGATCAACGCCGAAGATCTTCTCATTTGAAAGAAGAGCCTTAAGATCAAATGGACCTTTATCGCCAAGAGTGATGCCACTCAATAGCGGAGACACTACAGAGATCATTGGATCTGGAGACAGCTCCATTTTATTGCCATTGTCATCAACTGCTAATAGGTATCTGCACCATAGAGCATATACAAGCGGAACAATCTCAAGAGTGTTAACATCTAGGCTGCTGCTAGCCATATATGCCTTGATAGTCTCACCGAATCTTATTGATAGCTTCTGAGAGGTATCTGTTGCAATGCGCTGAGGAGTATCAGGCATGAATGGATTAGGTATTCTCTTTCCAACAACCTCATCGATGAATTCCTTTGGATCTAGAATACCAGGATTTACTACAACAGGAAGACCTTCCTTATAGCCAAGGATGTTGACCATCTTCTTGAGATCCTCATCCTTCATCTCCTCAGATATAAGCTTATAGCCAAGCAAACAGCCAGAAACAGCAAGAGCAGTATGAAGAGGATTCAAACATGTGCATACCTTCATCTTCTCAACCTTGTTTACAGTATCTCTATCTGTAAGATATACACCAGCCTTCTCCAGTGCAGGTCTGCCATTAGGGAAGTTATCCTCAATAACGAGGTATTGAGACTCCTCTGCATTTACAAATGGAGCAATGTATGTATGCTTCTCTGTAATGATTGGATTGCTATCCTCAAAGCCATCCTTTTCAAGCATCTTTTTTACAGACTCATCTGGACGAGGAGTGATCTTATCAATCATCGACCATGGGAAGGATACTCTCTTCTCATCCTTGATATACTCAACAAACTCACTTGAGAGCTCACCGCTCTTCTCAAAGGCTTCAGCTATAGTAACCATAGCATTTCTGAGCTTCTCGCCATTATGAGAGCAATTGTCCATGGATACGAATGCAAGAGGAGCGCCTGTAGCTTGGAATCTGTCATTGAGAAGTCTTACTAAGCGGCATAGGAACATCTTCGCATCCTTAAGTGGCCCCTTAAAGTCCTCTACATAGCCCTTAAATAGAGTTCCATCTGGTGCATACAGTGCATAGCCCTTCTCTGTAATTGTGAAGGAAACCATCTGAAGGCTCTTATTCTTGAATGTCTTTTCAAGAACATTCCAATCAGCTTCAATAGCTGGGTCGCACTTTACAGCCTCAACGACAGAGCCAATAACCTCCTTGCTTATAGAGCCATCTGATTTAAGTGTGATACCTAGTGTGAGATTGTCGTGTGGGCGATAGATTCTGTCTATAATCTCACCATCAAAGCCCTCTCCAACTACGATGCCTGTATCCATAATGCCATCATTCAAAAGTCTCTGGCATAGTCCTGCTGGGAAGATTCTGAAAATATTACCAGCACCGAAGTGTACCCATACAGGTCTCTCTTCAGTATTCTTCTCAATCCTTTCATGATCATATGAGAATAGCTTATAGCCTTCCCATGCACTCTTGTTCTTTAGTTCATCTAATGTAAGCTTCATTCTTTCTTTACCTCACAAAATAATCAGGAAAACTCTCTTTTAGCGTCTTGTACTCTTCGTCGATCTTTGACAGATGCGCCAGATCCAAGGCCAATGCTTTTTCCTTATCTGAGCTCTCTATTGCATCTATCAATGCCTTATGCTGCTCCTCAACCTCATCTGCAATACCCGCTGTCATAAAGGACAGCATTCTTATTCGATAATCATTGCCTGTATGAGCCTTCAATATAGACCAGGTTCCATCTAGATCCGCATATGTAAAGAACATATGATGAAGCTCATCATCGCTTTCAAGGAATGCTGAATAATCCTTCGATAGAAGCGCTGCATGCTGCTTTAGGAGAATACTCTTCAAAAGCGTTATAAATGTTGCTCTTTCAATCTCTGCTATCTCTCTATCGAGAAACCTCTCAAGAGCTCCAAGCTCCAAGCTCTTTCTCATGAAACGTTCTTCTGCAACCTGATGAAAATCTATCTTAGCAACTCTGGTTCCTTTTTGAGGGAAAATATCAACAAGAGAGTCCCTCTTAAGTCTAAGCAGAGCATCTCTTACAGGAGATCTGGAAACGCCATACCTCTCTGTAAGCTCATTTACTGACAGCTCCTCGCCTGGCTTTAATTTAAGATTCTCAATTTCATGTCTGAGCTCATTGTAAACCCAGGCATCGTCTCTATCCTTCACTCAAACTCCTCTTTTCTCTGCCTTATCGATTGCTTCCCATAGTCCTTCGATATAATAAGCACCAAGAGCTCTATCATACAGACCATAGCCTGGCATGCACTTCTCACCCCAGATTGTTCTTCCATGATCCGGGCGGATTGGTCCATCAAAGCCAATATCATGAAGAGCCTTAACAGCCTCATACATATCAAAGGAGCCATCAGAGGATAGATGTGCAGCCTCTTCGAAGATTCCAGGTGCAAAGTGATGCAAATTTCTGACATGAGCAAAGTGGATTCTGCCCTTTGAAGACTTTATTATATCTACAAGATCATTCTTTGGATTTGTTCCAAGGGAGCCCATGCAGAAGGTAAGACCATTATATGGCTCATCAACTGCCTTGAAGAGCTTCTGGATTTTATCCTTACCTGTAATGATTCTTGGAAGCCCGAATACAGGCCATGCTGGATCATCTGGATGAATAGCCATCTTAATACCATACTTCTTACATACAGGACCAATAGCCTTCAAGAAATAAACAAGATTGTCAAAGAGCTTATTCTCATCAACATCCTTATATGCCTCAAAAAGCTCCTTTACCTTCGCAAGCCTCTCTGGCTCCCAGCCTGGCATTACAAAGCCATTTGAACTATCTGTTGTCTGATCGAAGAAGGTCTGTGGATCGATGTTATCTACAACACTCTGATCATATGCAAGAACTGTGCTGCCATCAGGTCTTACCTTAGCAAGATCTGTTCTTGTCCAGTCAAATACAGGCATGAAGTTATAGCATACGATATCGATGCCTTCCTCTCCTAGATTCTCTAGGGTTTCAATATAGTTCTGAATGTATTTATCTCTGTCAGCAGTTCCAATCTTTATAGCATCATGAACGTTAA
>CAVHSB010000021.1:0-790 GCA_963638635.1 Flexilinea sp. | reverse complement strand
CGTTAACGCTCTCAATGCCCTCAATCTTTAGACCAGCCTCCTCGACTACTCTCTTTAGCTCTTTAATCCTCTCTCTTGGCCATACATCCCCAGCAGGAATATCGTAGAGAGTTGTTATAACTCCTGTAACTCCAGGAATCTGTCTGATCTGCTCTAATGTAACAGAATCGAAACCTGGACCATACCATCTCAATGTCATTTTCATAATAAGATACCTCCAAACTTATTTATATAACTAATATATTAGTATATTACAGCACTATCTTATTATGAGCAACTCCTACTTTCGTCTTTCTTTGATTTTTATCACACCCCAGAACGCATTTACGAGCATCCATCCAATACCAGTAGCAACAGCAACAGCTGAGAGGCCAAAGCTTCTTACGAATATCCAGGAAAGAATAACTCTTAGAGTTATATGGCCAGTGGCACCAATGAATGGAATGATAACCCTGCCTCTTCCGTTGAAATAGCCTGCAAAGGTATTTCCAAGAAAGCAGAAGAGATAGAAGAAGGCTATAAGCCTCATATAACGAACAGCGTTATCAAAGGATGCACCGCTGCCAGAGTCTAGCATAAAGCTGACAGCTGATTTAGTGCTTACAAACATGATCAAGGACATAGTGAGTCCCATGATTGTCATCAATATAAGGCTCCAACGAAAGGAAGACTCTACCCTATCCTCCCTTCCTGCGCCTACATTCTGCGATACCACTACAGAGGTTGCAGAGCTACCGCTATCTGCAAAGGAGTTTGCAAAGCCCTCTATTCTCGTTGTTGCAGTGTATGC
>CAVHSB010000020.1:4231-20959 GCA_963638635.1 Flexilinea sp. | reverse complement strand
TCTTATAGTGTTGGTGGCAGTGCTATTGCGGCAGCTGCTGACTTGGAAGATGCTGGAATAAGCAATTTTGAGATTGTGTCTAAATTCAGCACTGATAATCTAGGACATGATGTTTATGCTCTAGTTGAAGACCTTAATTGGTCTATTGCTCCTATAGATAAATCTCCTTTGCTATCTCCTGTAGACATAATGGGCGATGTAAGACTAAGAAATACTGCTGCTTCAACTATTACAGCAGAAGAGCTTTCTATGTATCTTGCAGAGGCAAAGCCTAATGCGATTCTTCTTTCTGCTCCATTGCTATCCTTGAACCCTAGTGCTTCAGCTATAGTTGATGCTGTTCTCTTCATGGATAACAGGCCTCTTATTATAGTTGATTTAGGAGATGACAGACTTACAGTTTCGCTTGAGATACTCAAGGATAGCCTTAATAAGCTTGCACTCTCTGATAAGGCCTATAAGATCGGCGACAGAGTAGAGTCAAGAATGAAGACTATCTCTCGTGAAAGCGCAATAGAGAGGCTTAAGAGCTTAAATTGAAGAAGCTTCTTTTATTGCTATTGCTATCTATACTCTTGTTTTCATGTACTCAAGAGGAAGCAATCAAGGAAAGCAGGATTGCTATGGGAACTGCTGTGACCTTGACTTTCTATGATAGGAGAGAAGCCGATATAGCTGATGAAGCCTTTTCTCTTCTATATGAGATAGAGAATAAGATTTCCTTTCATGAGGACTCCTCGTATATATCAAAAATCAACGAAAATGCAGGCATAGCTCCTGTTAAGGTACCTGAGGATGTCTATGAGCTCATAAAGGAATCAATTGAATTATCTGAAAAGACAGATTGCTGCTTCAATCCATTGATGGGATCAATTACATCTCTATGGAATATAGGAAGTGAAGATGCACGAGTTCCAGATAAGGCAGAGCTTGATGAAGCAATAAGGCTTCTGTCACTTGATGATATTCTCCTCAATGATGCTGAGCATTCTGTATATTTAAGGAAAAAGGGCATGAAGCTGGATCTTGGCGGAATCGGTAAGGGCTATGCTGCTCTATGCCTCAAAGAGCTTTTTATTGATAATGGTATAGAACGGGCTTTGATAAATCTTGGTGGCAATGTTTATGCACTTGGTAGGAAAAAGGGCGGGAGCAAATTCAGAATTGGAATACAGAACCCTGAGGGTGGAGAGTATTTGACAGTAGTAGAGCTTGAGAATGAAAGCGCTGTAACAAGCGGTGCATATGAGCGCTACTCAATAATAGATGGAGTAAGGTACCATCATATATTTTCTCCTGATGGCTACCCAAGTGATTCTGATTTATTATCTGCAACTATAATAGCAAGCGACCCAATGCTTGCAGATGCACTCTCAACTGCAGTATTCTCTGCAGGCTCTGCAGAGGCGGAAAAGCTCTCAGAAAGCTTCAATGTAAAGATAATCACATACTCAAAAGCTAAAGAGCTTAGAGCTTTTGAGCCTTGATTACCATATATGAGTCATGAATGAATGAGTCTGTAGGCTCGCTATCTGATCCATCTGTATAGAAGCCATTTATGATGAAGCCCTTATCAAGGAGAGTGCCTATCAGCTCATTCAATGTATGAGAGAACTCAAAGGTATCCTTCTTCTTTAGCATCCTCTTTTTCTCCTTCTCGCTCTTTGACTTCGAATCTGAGAATGGAAGCGTGTATTTTACCTTTAGCCTCTTTTCCTGTACCTTCTCATCAAAGATATATAGAACAGGATTTGCAACACCATAGATGAAGGTTCCTCCTCTTTTCAATACTCTATGAACTTCATCGAATACCCTTGATGCTGACTCTATGAAATTCAGCGATACTGGATTGATGACATAGTCAAATAAATTAGCATCAAAGGGCAGATCATCCATGGATCCTTTGATAAGCCTTGCATAGAGATCAAAGCGCTCCAGAGCTATCTTATCTTGATTGAGCTGCGACTCAGAGTTGTCTAGTGTCGTGACTTTAGCGCCATAAGAGGCAAGCGTAGGAGTCTGCTGTCCACCGCCTCCTGCTAATAGCAGCACCTCTTTGTTCTTTATGTCCTTTATCCAATCAAGTGGTACATATTTTATCGGAGAGAGTCTTATCATTGGCTCTCCATTCCTTGCTCTTAATGCTTCCTCTTTGGTTATGATTCTTGTCCAATAGTTGTTTCTTCTGACTTCTTCATCCCAAGCTTGGCTATTTAAATCTCTGTAGTCCATATGATATACTTAGCCCTATGAAAAGGCGTTTTTCTTTCCCTGAAATCCTCACATTGATTATAGTTTCTTTGGTTTCAGTTGTCATCCTCATTCTTTTAGGCATTTGGTCTCTTTATCTGAGGGGAGGAAGAGAGGAAGAGGCTCTTAGAAAAGCTATGGCAAGCATAGTAGATGAGAGAGGAGAGGAAGCGCTATTGAGGATGGCTGGCATTCCTACAGACCAGATCTACTACAAGGATGGACTCTCGTTATTTGAAACAGAGAATCCTTCATGGCTATATACTGCAGAGGAAGCTAGAAGAATCGCAATATACAAGAAATGCAAGGAGAGTGTCGTACAGATACAGCTTCAGGCAGAGCTTTCAGATTCTGGCCAGGGCTCTGGCGTTATAATCTCCAAGGATGGGTATATTGTTACCAATAAGCATGTAATAGGCTCAGGACTAGAGTTTTCTGTGAACTTCTACGACGGAAGCTCTAGGGAGGCAAAGCTTGTTGGCTATGATGATCTGTCAGATATAGCAGTCATCAAGGTAGCCTTCAATGAGGATTTAGTTCCTATAAGCTTCTCAGATAGAGATAGCCTGGTAGTAGGTGAGAATATGTATGCAATAGGCAATCCTTATGGCTATACCTGGTCCTTTACTAGTGGAATAGTCTCAGGTGTTGATAGGCTTGTTTCTACTGCAGGTGGCAATGTCATTCCTAATATGATCCAGACTGATGCTCTTATAAATCCCGGAAACTCTGGTGGCCCTCTTCTTGATAGAAAAGGTGAGATGGTAGGCCTTATAAGCTCTATATACTCAACAAGCGGCTCTGCTCAGGGTATCTCGTTTGCTCTTCCTCAATCTACAGTCAGGGATGTTGCTAAGCAGATTATAGAGAATGGAAAGGTATCTAGAGGCTGGCTCGATATAGTAACTGTTGAGCTTAATGCCCAGATTGTCCAATATTCAAAGCTTGGTGTAGATGAGGGTATTCTCATAAGCCAGGTATTCCCCGCAGGCTTTGCAGATAAGAGCGGACTTAAGGGGGGCAATGAGAGAGCTCAATATGGTGCATCAGTAATCTATCTTGGTGGTGATATCATAACAGAGATAAATGGAAATCCTATAAAGAGCTATACAGATTACTTTGCTTCTCTCTTCGATACCAAGGCTGGAGATAAGGTCTCAGTTACAGTCTATAGAAAGGGCTCATATGTAACTATTGATGATGTAACGCTTGTAGAGCAGAGTGCAGAGAATACTAAGTGGATTGTAAGGTAAAGAGATAATGGATAAGAAATCAGATGACAGCATATACTACCAGACAGGAGTCTCAAGGCCATTTAAGGTTGTTGCACCCTTTGAGCTATCAGGAGACCAGGGACAAGCTGTAGATAAGCTATACCAAGGCTACCTGGATGGTGACCACGCTCAGACCCTCAAGGGAGTAACAGGCTCAGGTAAGACCTTTACTATGGCAAAGCTGATAGAGAAGATACAGAAGCCTACCTTAATACTTTCACATAACAAGACTCTCTCTGCGCAGCTTTATCGAGAGTTCAAGTCATTCTTTCCGGAGAATGCTGTTACATACTTTGTATCCACATATGACTACTACCAGCCGGAGGCATATGTACCAGGTAAGGATCTCTATATAGAGAAGGAGACCGATATAAATGATGAGATTGACAGGCTTAGGCTTGCAGCATCCTTTTCGTTGATGGAGCGTCGTGATGTGATAGTCGTTGCGACAGTATCTTGCATATATGGCCTAGGAAATCCTGTATCACTTAGAGATATGGTCTACTCATTCAGCGTTGGAGATGAATTTGATCAGAAGAATGTCTTCTCTCAGCTTACTAGAATGCTATATGAAAGAAATGATGCAGTATTAAACAGAGGTACCTTCAGAAGCAGAGGAGATGTCATCGAGATATATCCTGCATATCTTGAGACTGCACTAAGACTTTACCTTGATTGGGATACAATCACGGATATCGTGTGGTTTGATCCAGTATCAGGAGAGAAAAGAGAGCATGTAGATAGCTTTACGCTATATCCTGCTAAGCAATTCGTAATGCCTCAGGAGCAGGTGAACAGAGCTATAGATCTTATTAATGAAGAGAAAGAGGAAAGATACCAATACTTCATATCTAATGGAAAGTATATAGAGGCTGAAAGAATAAAGAGCAGAGTAGAGTATGATTTGGAGATGCTTCAGGAGGTCGGGCATTGCTCTGGCATCGAAAACTATTCAAGACCGCTTACAGGAAGGGCTCCTGGTGAGCGTCCAGCAGTGCTTTTGGACTACTTCCCAGATGATTTTGTTACATTCATAGATGAATCCCATGTAACGCTTCCTCAGATTGGCGCTATGTATGAGGGTGACAGATCCAGAAAGATGAATCTTGTAGAGTATGGCTTTCGTCTTCCATCAGCCTTAGATAACAGACCTCTTAAATATGACGAGTTTGACCAGAAGGTTGGTCAGCGGATATATGTCTCAGCTACTCCAGGGGAGAGAGAGAAGGAAGAGTCTATACAGATTGTTGAGCAGCTTATTAGGCCAACTGGGCTTCTTGATCCTACTATTGAGGTACGATCAACTGAAGGCCAGATGGAGGATCTCTACGGAGAGATAAAGAAGACGATAGATAAGGGTGAGAGAATACTTGTAACAACTCTTACTAAGAAGATGGCGGAAGACCTTACTGACTATCTTTCAAATCTATCTCTCAAGGTAAGATACCTGCACTCTGAGATAGGAACTATAGAGCGTGTTGAGATTTTACGGGATCTGAGACTTGGCAAGTTTGATATACTTGTCGGAATCAACCTGCTAAGAGAAGGCCTAGATCTTCCTGAGGTTTCCCTTATTGCGATTTTAGATGCAGATAAGATAGGCTTCCTGCGTTCTGCAACATCTCTTATACAGACTATAGGAAGAGCTGCGAGAAATGCAGATGGAAGAGTCATAATGTATGCAGATAAGATGTCACCTGCTATGGCTGAGGCTATAAATGAGACAGAGCATAGAAGAGCTGTTCAGATGGCATATAACAAAGAGCATGGAATTACGCCAAAGACTATTAAGAAGAAGATTGAGGATATAATCGAGAGAAGCCTCGAGGAGAGCGAGGAAATAGCCAAGGACGATATCAAGATTGTACGCTCCGGCTATAACCTGTTGCTTGAGAAGGATCGTAAGAAATACATAAAGGCACTAGAGAAGCAAATGATTGAATACTCAGAAAAGCTTGAATTCGAGAAGGCTGCGCTGGTGCGTGATGAGATCAATGCCATAAAAGAGGGCAGGATAGAGACTAATTGAAGAGAACTATATCTAGAGGCGATAGCGTAATGGTTGGTGTCGCCATCGTTCTATGGTAATTCTTCATCTCCTTCCAGATGCTATCGAATAGACTATATAGCGTAATCGTAGCTCCTGTATTATGTGGCTCATCCTCAAATGGATCATAGCCCATGGCCTTCAATAGATAGAAGGTGAACCCTCCGAACTTGTCCTTGTCTTGAGTTCCTGTTGGCCATACGCTGGCATCTGAGTCCCAGGATGTCTGATTCTTTGTTGCCGCTGCAAATACATAGATATCCGGAGTCTTCTTCGCTTCTTCGTTTGTCAATATCTTAAAGCTTTCTGCAATTGCTTCAAAAAGATTAACTTCCTTTAGTTTCTCATCGCTATTAGCTGAGCTATTTACATTTTCAAATATATTGCCGCTTCCAGTTGTATTGTATTTGACAAAGTTGCCTGAGTAGCAGGAATCAATGATCAATAAGGATATGCAATCCATGGCCTCGCACTTTGCAAGAAGCTCATTTGGAGATATTGAGTCACTTAAAATCATATTATTTGAGACTTTTTCTGCTTCAAGAACAAGCTCTCCTGTCTTATCCCAGCCATGACCGCTGTATTGGAAGATGAATAGATCATCCTCATTTGCATTCTCAGCAATCTCATCTAGAGTGTTGAATATATCTGCACTTGTCCAGCTATATATCTTGTATGGAAGCACATCGAGTGCTGTCTTTGTCTCTGCATTAGATGGTGCATAGCTGCCGCTTGAGGTGCTTAGCACGTATCTGTTGCTGTCATACTCTAAAAAGAGCTTAGCATCAATTGTATCATCTAGTGCCAATAGCTGTCTTGTAAGCCCATATTGGTCATGATTTGTAGATTTCAGGCTATTGCAATCTTCCTGACCTACATAATCCAATGAAACAGATACAAAGTAGACATTGCGTTTAGAGAAGTCTGGTGATGAGCAAGAGAACAGAAGCAAGGAGAGAATAATGATAATTAGTATAATCTTCTTCATTTCTTTTCTCCCCTGAAGAATGAATCAAGATGAAGAATCACTGAGCATCTTAAATCAACTTCGTATCCAAGTTTTGATATTGAGAGTGTAATAGGAAATCCAATTGACATGTATTTTAGCGTCTTGAGTGAAAAGGTCAGCGTATTGTCTAAGGCTAGTGATGCGCTATTGGTTTGGTAAAACCAATCAACCCTAGGGCCTGATGCTATAGCAATGCCGATAAGTCCATTGCTTTGATATCCATATTCAAGCATTGCATTTAGAGAGATTCTAGGCTGGACAAAGCGGTATTTTACGACCTCTGATTTAAAATCATACGAAAAGGCAATTGGGATAGAGAGCCTATGCTGGTCAATAAATGTAATAGAAAGAATATCTGCATTGATGCCTAATGTCGTATTTCCTCTTGCTGTATGTGTCTTCTCTACATTCTCATTGAAAACCGTGAAATTCATTCCTCCATTTACCGAAATGGAAGGTGTATAGGATACTACAGATGCATATAGCGCTATATTCAGAGCTAGCACATTGATTATAACAATTAGCCTTTTCATGTTTGCCTCTATTATTATATATGCAAAATAATCGATTTTTGCTACTTATTCGCTTAAATGCAATACAGCATCCTTTAAAATCATCAATGTAACTGTCTTTTTTCTAGGCTTTACTATTGTGCTGGCAAGTATAAGCGTAGAGTAGAAGGAGATTCCTAATGTGTAATATGAGCCCTGGAAATCTATAGACTCTATAGTAGCGCCATTTAGTATTATATGATTAGGGTAATCATCTGGCTCAAGTGGTGTATCGCTTATTGATACTGCCTCTGGGCGGAAGAATAGCTTTCCCTTTTCTCCCTGATAAATCAAATGAGCATCGAGTGCGGTGCCATCTCCTGTGAAAAAGGCTGTAAATAGATTGCCTGGCTTTTTATATAGCTCCTCAGCAGTATTGAGTGCTTTTATCTGTCCCTTTTCAAGTATCATTATCCTATCAGAGATAGAGAAGGCTTCATCTCTGTCATGAGTTACGTAGATCATGGTAATATTAAGCCTGTCATGTATCTCTCTTATGACTGTTCTGAGTCTCTTTCGCATTGGAGCATCAAGTGCAGATAATGGCTCATCAAGCAGAAGGATCTTAGGCTCTGATGCTAGAGATCTTGCAAGCGCAACTCTTTGTGCCTCTCCACCTGAGAGTGTATTGACCTTGCGCTTCTCATAGCCCTTAAGACCTACTAGATCTAGAAGAGAGGATGAGATCATATGTCTTTTTTTTCTGCTCTTATCCTTCATTCCGTATTCAATATTCGCTTGTGTATTCATATTGGAAAAAAGAGAGAAGTCCTGGAAGACCATTCCTATGCTTCTTTCCTGTATTGCCAGCTCTGTTATATCCTTTCCATCTAGGATTATGCTGCCCTTATCTGGCCTCTCTATGCCTGCAAGAAGCTTCAGAAGAGTTGATTTTCCAGATCCTGATGGCCCTAGTACTGCTAAAAGCTCTCCTTCATTTACCGATAGGGATATATTGAAATCAAATTCCTTATAGTGCTTTTCAAGACCATTTATTTCAAAGTAAGACATTTAGTTTCGCTCCTCGAAGATGAATACCAATAAAGATTCAAATAAGAGTATAGTTCCAAGTACAGCAGCTCCTTGGTAGTTGTATGAGCTGATCATGTTATATAAGAGTACAGGAAGCGTTTTTATAGAGCCTCCTGAGAATGTCAATGTTGCATTTACTTCTCCAAGCGATAGCGCAAAGGAGAATGCAAAGGCCTTTCTTCTATAGCTTTTCAAGGCAGGAATATCTACCCTGCGTTCTGTTTTGTAGTAGGATTTTGAGAGTGTATAGGATGCAAGCTCAAGCACCTCGGGTATTGCCCTCGCACCTGGTGCTATGGTTCTTACAGCAAATGGGAGTGCTATTATTATATGTGCAAGAAGCACCATTAAGTACTTAAGCGTTCCTAGTGCTGGAAGATATGATGAGACTATCATGAAGCCTAGGCCTAGCGTAACAGATCCAGCAGCCATTGGTAGCGTTGCTATATACTCAAGCATAGCCACTTTTCTATATCTCAGTGCAAGCGAGATGCTTGTTGCCAGTGCTGTTGTAATCGAGGCTGTCAATAATCCGATAGCTAAGCTAGATACTATTGCTTCTAGTGCACTGGACATATTTCCATGGTGTGCGTTAATCAGATCCTGCCATGCCTTTAATGTAAATATTCCATCCTTTGTGAAGAATGCTCTGCAGATAATTGAGATGATAGGAGGAAGAATGAAAAGCAGGATCAATAGCGAAAGCATGAAAGCATAGACGCTCTTTCTTCCACTTGTCTTTATGAGCTCCTTTTTCTCTCTTTGCTCTTTAATCCTTTTATGTCCTCCACCTGTTATGATCAGAAGAACTGAGGTGGCCAATAAAACGAATAGGGATAGAGCAGAGGAGGAAGCAAAATCGAGTGTCGTATATGTTCTTTTATATATCTCAGCCTCTAATGTATAGTACTTAGGCTTTCCTCCAAGCACTAGGACTATAGAGAAGGATGAAAAGCAATATAAGAAGATCAGCGTAAAGGAGGAAAGCACAGTACCCTTAAGCTTATATAGCGTTATATGAAAGAATGTATATAGCCTCGATTTACTTAGCATGAATGATGCATATTCTTCTCTCTTGCTATCATTTTCCCAGCTAGCTGTCAAAAGTGCAAATGCAATTGGAAAGTTAAGATATACATGTGCAAGTATAATGGCTTTAAAGGAATAGAGTATCTTTAAAGGATTATCCTTTAAGCTGAATATTCTTTTCAGAATGTTATTGAGAATACCATTATTGCCATACCAGATTACAAAGCCAAGTACAACAAGAATAGATGGTAGTGTGAATGATAATTCCGATAATGACAGAATAGCCTTTCTTCCTTTGAATCTGTATGTCGAATAAAACGCAGCAAAGGGCAGTGCTATTGCTATTGAGATAAGCGCAGATACAAACGACTCTGTGAAAGTGAATAGCAGCAGCCTATATGTGTATTTATCACTGAATACGCTCTTTATAGCTGCTGCATTATCTGAAAAGGCTTTAGATAGAATTCCGACAAGAGGGAGAATAAACAGCAATAGCAATATCAGAAGGGCTGGGATAGCTCTTTTTATGTAGTAATTCTCTCTCTTATCCATAGTATCCTTAGCGTGTCATAAGCTCTGTCCAAGCCTTCAAAAGCTCAGCTGTTTTCTCTTCTCCAAATGTTCCGCTCTTATATAGCTTAGCAGGTTTTGGAGCATATATAAATGCATCTGGAAGCTCTGTCTTGCTGTTTGTAGGATACATCGAATTTGTTACAGCTATCTCGCATTGTGCATTTGATAGGATGTAATCAACGAATATCTCTGCATATTCCTTCTTCTGTGATGACTTGAGGATGCCTAAGCCTTCAATCGTTGCCTCATGCCCATTCTCAAATACCAAAGCCTGATATCTTGTTGTATTCTCATTCATTACATGATATACAGGGCTGGTTGTGTATGAAAGAACTATAGGAGCCTCTCCTTCTGTGAATAGCCCATAAGCGCTTGACCAGCCAGATGCTATTGTAAGTGCATTGTCCTTCATCTTCTCCCACCATGAAAGGTAATCATCTCCAAGCTCATTATAGGTCCATAGAAGAAGTCCCATGCCTACAGAGCTTGTTCTAGGATCAATGAGAATGACCTTGTCCTTGTATTTGGAATCTGTAAGAGCTTCAAGGCTCTCAGGTGCTTCAATTCCGCTTTCTGTGTCAAATACGAATGCAAATGCACCATAATCAAAAGGCAGCAGCCTGTTTGAAGTATCAAATAGAAGATTTGAAGGGATATCTGAAAGGTATGGAGATGCGTAGTTTTCAAATAGATCATAAGCTCTCTCTGCCATATCATCTGTGATGCCTAGAACTACATCTGCCTTGCACTTGTCTCCTTCGAGTATAACCTTATTGAGCATCTCAACAGCATCTCCAGCTGTTACAACGTTGACCTTTATTCCGGTCTCCTTCTCAAAGGCTGGGATAACAGATGGACCTGGGCCCCAATCTCCAGTGAATGAGTCATAAGCATAGAGTGTAATCTCCTTGTTCTTCATTAGTTCTGCTTTGTCTTCCTTGCTTCCATTAGCAAACAGAGACATTGAAGCTATGAGCAGAATTACAGCAATAAACGTGGTCTTCTTCATGAAGTACCTCCTTAAGTATAATTCTGTCTGGGGAAAGTATGAGTTTTGCCGTTTCCTACGCTGGTATTATCCAGATCAGGTTGGAGGGTATAATCTCAGGCTCTAAAGCCACCCCTAGACTAGATGAGATGTTATGTTAATGATTAGCTCTTGTCAACATGGAAAATGATTTTGTTGGTTTGTTGTAAAGGTCTAATTTCTTATGAATTAATGAATAGCTTTTCATTGTTGTCAAATATTCAGTCATTTTGTCAGAGAAGTTCATAGCAAAGTAAAGACCTTTGATTGTAATTGCTGTTATAATTAAAGAGTGAAGCCTGTATATTCGATTCAAGATTCAAAGCTATTAGACAAAACTCTAATAGAGAGATATTCACTATCATCCTCTCTTTTGATTGATAGAGCAGGATTCTTAAGTGCTGAGATAGTTGATAGAGAAAATCCTCATAGCGATGTTCTCGTATTAGCGGGGCCTGGCAACAATGGAGCTGATGGCCTTGCTTTAGCTGAAGCCCTGATAAGCTCTCATCAAGTGTTTGTCTATTTTTGCTATGAAAAGGCTAATGATGAGCTTAAGAGAAGAAAAGAGAATCTTAATAGTAGGATCAAAATCATTGATAGGCTTGATCGCGATTATGATGTAGTTATAGATGCTGTATTCGGCTTCTCTTTTCATGGAGCTCTTGATTGCTCTTTGGTGTCGTACTTATCAAAATGCAATAAGGTATATGCTTTAGATATCCCTACTGGATTTTCCTATAATGCATATAAAACAATTACATTTACTACACTTAAGAAGGAGTTCTTTTTCAACCATAGAAGTGAATGCGGATACCTTGAGTGCGTCAATCCTGGATTTCCAGAGTCTGAGCTTCAAATCAGCCCAGAGCATTTATATAGCATAGATTCTTCTGATTATGTTCATGAGAGGCTTCCATTAACAAGCTATAAGAATACAAGAGGTCATGTTGCATTCATTGGAGGCTCTCTTTTGTATCCTGGGGCAGCTCTTCTTGCTTCTACGGCCTTGATTAAGGCAGGTGCTGGGCTTGTATCTATATATTCGGATGAGAAGACTAAGGAGTATGTAATAGGAAAAGAGAACAGCATAATAAATGGAATCAGGTCAGACTTCACATCATATGCTTCAATACTTCTAGGCTCAGGATGGGATAATGGAGATAAAACACTCTTTAGTAAGGCTATAGCTTCTGCAAAGCCTATAGTAATTGATGCTGATGGCCTTAAATATTTGAGAAAAGGCATTAGAGTAGAAAATGCAATAATCACACCACATATAGGTGAGTTCAAAAGACTTTTGAAGGCTTATGGCATCAAAGACGAGGTTAGTGAGAGCACTATAAGAGAGCTGAGTCTTAAGAGCGGGGCTGTTGTGGTGTTGAAGAGCTCAGTTCTCTATATTACAGAGGGTAAAGAGATTTATATCTATGATGGTGAGAATCCATCTCTTGGAGTAGCTGGCTCAGGAGATATTCTAGGTGCTATCATTGCATCTAATCTAGCACGGGGCATAGGAAGGTTAGATGCTGCTAAGAATGGTGTTATACTGCATCAAATTGCAGGCCATAACCTTAATAAAAAAGAAGGCTTTTATAGCGCCACTGAGCTTTTAGAAGAGGTAGGAAGAGTATGCTACAGATATATTTTCTCTCGATAGCTTTTCTAATATTATCCTCGTTATTGCTTCTTCTTGATTATTATAGAGAAGAGCTCTCTTTTCTTTTGCGCTTCAGAGCCTTTTTAAGAGAGAATAAAAAAACACAATATGTATATTTTGTATCAGGAATAGTGATTGCGATCATGCAATTGTTCTTCCCTGTATATCCTGGCCCCATCCTGCTAGGAGACTTTATACCAGCAATATCTGCTGCTTTGAATGCATTCTACTTCATGATTGCATTCAGTGAGAAGAATAAAGAAAGAGGTCTGTCATTCAATGGCACGAAGCTAGAAGAGAGAAAGAAGCTTGCAGGTTTTATTTCACTGTCAATTGCTGTGCTCCATTTCTTATTTCCATCATTTGTTTTAATATAAAAGCATGACAGAACGTAATACTACAGCAGGTGTTTTGATTAAGGACAATAAGGTATTTGTAGCAAAAAGAGAGAAGGGTGGGGCTCTTTCTGAGATGTGGGAATTCCCCGGAGGAAAGAACAGATACGGAGAAACCCTAGAAGAGACATTAAAAAGAGAATACTCTGAAGAGCTTGGCATAGATATAGCTGTGAAGAGAGAAATATGCCAGACAGATTTCATCAATAAGGATACTCACTACACGCTTCATGCTTTTTTAATAGATGCAGATCTTTCTGATGTTTCCTTATCTGTACACACAGAGACAAGGTTTGTAACAAGGTCTGAGCTGGAAGCTCTTACAATGGGCCCCTCTGATAGCACTATAAGAGCTTCCGTGATTCTCAACCTATTGTAAGAGAAAAGTCAAAGTCTTAATATTTAACTAAGAGGTTTATATGGAAAAGAAGAATATCGATTGGTCTAACCTCAGTTTCTCTTATATGCCAACAGATTATCGCTATGTAGCTAATTGGAAGGATGGCAAGTGGGAAGAGGGTGGCCTTGTAAAAGATGCAACTGTAACAATCAGTGAATCAGCTGGTGTACTTCAATATGCTCAAACATGCTTTGAAGGTCTTAAGGTATATACAACAAAGAATGGAGACATCGTTGCTTTCCGCCCTGATTTGAATGCCGATAGAATGAAGGACAGTGCAGAGCGCCTAAGAATGCCTGTAGTTGAAAAGGAAGTATTCTTAAAGGCTCTTGATGAGCTTGTTAAGGCAAATGCTGCTTGGGTTCCACCTTATGGCAGTGGTGCTACACTTTATATCAGACCATTCCTCTTTGGATCTGGTGCAGTTATTGGCGTAAAACCAGCTCCTGAGTACCAATTCAGAATGTTCTGTACCCCTGTAGGCCCATACTTCAAGGGTGGTTTAAAGCCTATTAGACTATATCTTTCAGAATATGATAGAGCTGCGCCTCATGGAACAGGCCACATCAAGGCAGGTCTCAACTATGCTATGTCTATCTATGCTGGCGAGGTTGCTCATGCCCATGGATTCAGTGAGAACATGTATCTTGATGCAGCTACAAGAACATATGTTGAAGAGACTGGCGGTGCTAACTTCCTGTTTGTTACAAAGGATGGTACTCTTGTAACTCCAAAGTCAGATTCTATTCTTCCATCAGTCACAAGAAGATCTCTCATGTATGTCGGTGAGCATATTCTCGGTCTCAAGTGTGAGCAGAGAAAGGTAAGATTCGATGAAATAGGTGACTTTGCAGAGTGTGGCCTTTGTGGTACTGCTGCTGTTATCTCTCCTGTTGGATCTGTCACAAAGAGCGATGGCTCAGAGATCAAGTTCGCATCTGGTATGGACGAAATGGGTCCTGTTCTTAAGAAGCTCAGAGAGACTCTTACAGGTATCCAGATGGGTGATGTTCCTGCTCCAGAGGGTTGGATCAGAAAGATTCTCTAATTTGCTCTTTTAAGCATTAAAGCTAAGCTCTTGTGGTTTGTATATCACAAATGTGCTTAGCTTTATTTATTTAATATTGATGCTTAAAGATGAAGAGATCACTTAGTTCAATTTTGCTTTAAGCTATAACTCTATCTTGATTCAGCCAATTGCTTTTCGTTAAATAGATGAAGAATATTATTGCTGATATGACCCAGGTTACAGGGTAGGCTGTATAAAGGACCCTGATATCCGCAATAAGCCTAATCATTACATTTATATATATAACTCTGAATACACACCAAACAGATAGCATTACAGCCATTGGCACTATGGCCTTACCAGCACCTCTCAGTACTCCAGCCGTACAATGTGAAACTGTCAAAAAGAAGAAGAAAAGGCATTCTATCTTTGCTCTTTCTGCTCCCATTGTGATTACCGCAGGATCCTTATTGAATAGAGCCATCAGGTATGGAGCAAATAGCAAGAAGAAGATACCTAGCAGCTCAGAAAGTATTGCTGGTGCGAGGATCCCGAACCTTGCAGCGTTTTTAGCTCTATCTGGCTTTTCTGCTCCTAGGTTCTGGCTTATAGATGTAGTGAGTGCTAGAGAAAAGCATGTAATTGGCAGGAATGCGAAGCCTTCTAGCTTTACAAAGACTCCACAGGCTGCTACTGCAACAGATCCAAATGCATTTATATTAGATTGGATTACTATGTTAGCAATATTGATTACGGAGTTCTGTATTCCTGTCGGAAAACCATTATAGAGTATTGCTTTTAGTTCTTTTGGAGAGAAGCCTATAGATTTTATATCAAGCTTATAGTCTTCACTTGTTATTATGAGCTTTGATGCACTTAATATAACAGATATCAATTGGCTCATTATTGTTGCTAGAGCAGCATATCCAACCCCTAGATGGAATATGCCTATGAATATGAGATCAAGTATGACATTTACTATCGATGAGATTATAAGGTATATGAGAGGATGCTTGCTATCTCCAACTGCATTCATAATACCCATCAGAACATTGTAAAGAAGATTGAAGATCAATCCAGCAGAGTAGATCCTGAAGTAAGAGATGGATCCTGCTAGTATATTCTCAGGAGTGCCAATAAGCTTCAAAATAGATGGAGTGAGAATAAAGGCTGTAAGAGATAATAGGGTCCCAGATAGAAGTGCAAGTGCAATGTCTGTATGGATAGCTCTTTTAAGTTTTTCCTTGTTCCTCTCTCCCCTTGCTCTTGCGATTATGACTCCAGCACCAACAGCCATTCCTGTGAAGAATCCAATAAGGAGATTCTGAAGTGGATCAGATGAAGAGACGGAGGCGAGAGCTTCCTGGCCTAAGAAGTTGCCAACTATGATTGAGTCAGCTACATTATAGAATTGCTGAAATAGATTGCCGATGAAAAGAGGGAAAGCAAAGAGGAGTATTTCCTTCTTGATGTTTCCCTCTGTAAAGTCTATAGCACCTTGCATATATATTTTCTAGCACTATTTCAAGCAAAGAAAAAGGCCACCGAAGTGACCTTTTGCATTACATTACAGTTCCATCAGGAATGATTGCATTCTTGTTGATTACAATGATTCCATCATGTACGCTGTACATTTCATAATCCCCCTCTGGTCGAGGAATATTATCGATACCGATACGGCAATTAGATCCTATTCTGGCATTCTGGTCAATGATTGCCTTCTTTATGATTGTTGCACGGCCAATACCGATATTAGGGATGCCCTTCTTAGCATTCTCTGCCTTTTCAGCTTCTGTTTCGTATATAGTTGCGCCCATGCAATATACTCCATCAAGGGATGCACCAGCTTCTATGAAGGTTCGAACACCGATGATTGAGTTTACGATATAAGCATTAGTGATTATCGATCCTTCACTTGTAAGCGAGCAAGAAATGTTACAGAAGTTAGCCTTAGTTGCTGGAAGGTGTCTTCTGTGTGTATAAATAGGCATCTCTTCATCATAGAAGTTGAAGGCAGGCTTTTCGGATGCTAGATTAAGGTTGGTCTCATAGAATGCCTTGATGGTTCCGATGTCTTCCCAGAAATCATCGAATAGATAGGTTGCTACCTTTCTTGTCTTAATGATCTCTGGAATAATCTCCTTGCCGAAGTCTGTTTTATCGTTGTTAAGAGCTTCTTCCATTGCCTTTGCATTGAAGATATACATACCCATTGAAGCAAGATATTCATTAGAGGAATCAACCTTCTTTCCAAGCTGTGTCTCCATAAGCTCACTTGATACCTTGTATTCTGAGATATCCATATCAGGAGCTGGCTTTTCATAGAACTTCTTAATGTAGCCATCCTTATCTGCTCCGATGATTCCAAGGCCTGTTGCCTGGCTTCTTGAAATAGGCTTAGCAGCGATTGTAAGCTCTGCACCTGATTTCTGATGCACTTCAAGCATCTTTCTGAAGTCCATTCTGTAGAGC
>CAVHSB010000020.1:539-4221 GCA_963638635.1 Flexilinea sp. | reverse complement strand
GCTCAGCTGCAAGTATCTCAACAAAACCACCTGAGAATTGATCGAATTGATATGTGTTAGCAATATGGTTATGAAGTGATGCTGAATTGAATTGTGTAAGAACATAGATCTGTCTAAGCCCACTGTTGATACAGTTTGAAATAGGTATATCTACAAGTCTGTACTTACCTGCACAAGGTACAGCAGGCTTTGATCTGTCCATAGTAAGAGGGTAGAGTCTAGTACCTCTTCCTCCGCCTAATACAATAGCAACGGCTTTCTTGTTGTTTCCTCTCATTTATATATGTCCTCCTCTATGTTAGTTCTTATATAAATCCATATATTCCTTGGCACTTCTAGTCCAAGAGAAATCCTTATTCATAGCTCTTTTTCGAGCCTCTGTAAATGCTTCTTTATCTTTGTAGTATAGAGTTATTGCTCTATCTGCATTGAAGACTATATTATCTGGCGTAAGATCTTCGATTAAAAATCCAGTGCCTTTTTCTTTATCATCTAAATCTATGATGGTATCATTAAGACCACCTGTCTTTGTAGCAATAGGAAGGGTTCCATAGTGCTCACTATACATCTGGTTAAGTCCACATGGCTCATAGCAGGATGGCATTAAGAAGAAGTCAGCAGCACCTTCAAGTCTGTGGGACTCTTCAGTTGAGAATAGGATATTAACGCTAAGATTATCAAATCTAGCATCAAGCTCCTTCAGCTTAGAGACATATCTCTCATCCCCTGTGCCTATTATTATGAAGGACGAATCATTTCTTCTGAGTATTCTCTCAAGTGCACACTCATCTCCTTCTAATAAGAGCTCATTGAAGCCCTTTTGCTCAGCTAGACGAGATATCAGTGCAAAAAGAGGCTTATCCTCATGCTGCGATAGACCATGTGCTTTGAGAACCTCTTTCTTCAAGCTCTCTTTTCCATCGAGATTCTTAGAAGAATAGTGTGATTTAAAGAATTCATCCTCTTCAGGATTCCATTCTCTATAGTCTATTCCATTTAGAATACCAACTAGATTCTTTTCTTTTTCTTTGAGTATTCCATCTAGCCCGCATCCATAGCTCTCAGTTTTTATTTCCTCTGCGTAGGTAGGAGATACAGTAGTGATAGAGTCTGCAAGCATTATTCCAGCAGCTAGCATGTTAAAGCGCTTATCTTCTCCATAGCCTCTGAATGCCGCTTTAGGAAGCTCATCGCCTGCAAGTATTGCATCATATGGAGAGAATGTCCCCTGGTATGCTAGGTTATGGATTGTGAATACAGTCTTAGCATTTATCTTATTCTTCTTTACATAATATGGAACAAGAGCGCTAGGCCAATCGTGAGAGTGTATTACATCGAATTTCTCATCGCTTTTCTTGATGTACTCTATTACGCATTTGGTGAAGAATAAGAATCTTGCTGCATTATCTGGATAAGGGGAGAAGGAGTTCTTTCCATATATTCCATCTCTCTCTGTAAAGTAGGGATGAGCTAGTGCTAGATATTGAACTCCATCAATATTCTTCTCATAAATTGAGACCTTTTCATTTTTGCTAACCATTGGAACTTCGAATTCTGTTTTCTTAGCAAAGCCTTTTTTATTAATGAAGGAATATAATGGCATGAAAATGCTGACATCATTATTCTCTGAGGAAAGTGCTTTTGATAGTGCTCCTACGACGTCAGCAAGTCCTCCGGATTTGGAGAATGGGACTGTTTCACTTGATACCATTAAAATCTTCATAATCTAATTATCAATCGCATGATTATGATACGCAAGTTCAATTTATGTAAAAAAAAGATTTTTAGCCAATATTCTGCTATGCAAGATATTCGTATTCGATGTTTCCTCTTTCATATCCGAAGAATTTCTTATCAAGAGGAATTACCTTGAATCCATATTTCTCATAGATATGAAGTGCTGGCTTAAGAATTGTATTTGAAACGAGTATTATGCGTTTAGCGCCATGCTCAAGTGCCCAGTCCCTAGCTGCTTTGAAGACTAGTGAGCCCGCCCCCTTACCTGTTCCTTGAGAGAGTGCTGCAAGCTTCTCTATTTCCCATTCATCACCATCTACATTTCTTGCCATGCATGTAGCAACTGCTTTCCCATCATTTAGTGCAAAGAAAATCATTGCCTTGCCGCTATCAATAAGTGAATCTATGTTATCAAATAGCTCTAGATCATTATCCTCGATTGAGAAAAAGCGCTCAATCCAGGATTTGTTGAGCGCTATGAAATCTTCTTTGTATTCTTTGCTATATCTTACTACTTCCATAATAATACCTACTGTTATGATAGGTATTATTGAAGACTCTTTCAAGATAGCTTCATTATATATTCTGCTGCACTTTGAGAGGCTAGTGCTCCATCTGCAGCTGCTGTTACTACTTGTCTTAAATTAGTTGTTCTTACATCTCCTGCTGCAAAAAGCCCTGGGGTTGCTGTAGCCATCTTATCATCTGTGAGAATATATCCATTCTGAAGTGTGCATATAGACTTGAAGAGCTCGCTATTTGCATTTATTCCTACAAAGATGAATACGGAATCAGTATCAATGAGCTTGCCGCTTTTGAGCTTAACCGCTGTTACCTTCTCCCCATCTCCAAGAATCTCATCTACATTGTCATTCAGAACAATGCTTATGTTGTCTTTTTCTCTGACTCGATTTTGAAGAACCTTCTGAGCTCTGAACTCATCTCTTCTATGAACTATAGTAACTTCCTTCAATATTCTTGAGAGATATAGCGCATCTGTAAGCGCTGTATCACCGCCTCCAACAACGACAGCTCTCTTTCCTTTAAAGAAGGGGCCGTCACAGGTCGCACAATAGGATACACCATGTCCTGTATAAGCTTCTTCTCCATTGACATTGAGAAGTCTGTGCTTAGCTCCTGTAGCAGCTATAACAGCCTTAGCTGTGTATTCCTCACTATCTGTCTTTATGATGAATAAATCATCCTTCTTCTCAATTGACTGAACCTCTGTGAACTCTACCTCTGCACCTGCTTTATTGCATTGCTTCTCAAGCTTTGCTGATAGCTCATAGCCAGATATAGCATCAAAGCCTGGATAGTTCTCAAGCTCGTATATATACATAAGCTGACCACCTGCACCCATAGGATCTAAAAGTGCAACATCAAGTCCATTCCTCGATCCGTAAATAGCTGCTGCAAGTCCAGCAGGGCCTGCTCCGATAATAACAAGATCCTTATTCATTAGTCTCACTCATTCTTTTTAGTAATGCTTCCTCTGCATCGCTTCGTCTGATATATACAGGACCTTCTCCTATATCGTCAGCACCATTTACTTCGTATCTTCTCTTTCCAAGCTCAATCAGACTTTTTGATAGATTTCGAGGAGCCAGTGGGTCGCATTCAGCCTCAAAGCCGTATTCTTCCTTGAGCTTATTTGCGAATTTCTCAGCATCAGGACCTGTAATCAGGATATCAGAATGCTTTTTAAGCTCTTCTATTATATCCTCTGCATTTCCATCTCTGTCTTCGATGATAATCTCTTTATTATGAGATAGCCTTAGGTAGAACTTCTTCTTTTTTGCATCTATTACAGAGAGAATGGTTCCATTATATGGCTTTACGGAGTTTTCTATCACTTCAAGAGTAGGAATAGATACAAGTGGGATAGAGAGTGCTGATGCAATGCCTTTCATGCTAGCCATCCCGACTCTGAGTCCTGTAAATG
>CAVHSB010000020.1:0-529 GCA_963638635.1 Flexilinea sp. | reverse complement strand
AGCCTGGTCCCTTTGTCACAAAAAGCATATTAAGATCTTTTAGCTCAAGCTTTGCTCTTTCAAGAAGCGCTTTGATCTCTGCCAGTAGATCCTCTGAGTGTGAAAAAGCTCCAACAACTAATCTTTCTTCATAGCTGCAATCAGTCTCTAATGCTATTGAGAGAATTGGAGTAGAAGTGTCAAGTGCGAGAATATTCATAGTCTCCTCCCTTTATCTCTATGATTCTGTCCTGGTTCTCATCAATTGAGATGCAGACAAAGAGCGTATCATCTGGAAGCATATCCTCAATCTTCTCAGACCATTCTATGAGAGTGATTCCATCTGGATACAAGAATTCTTCGCCTCCCATAGACTCAAACTCATCATCTCCAGAGAGTCTATAGATATCTAAATGATATAGCTTCTCTTTTCCATGGTATTCCTGAACGATTGTGAAGGTAGGGGATACAATAGCTTCATTAATTCCAAGCGCTCTTGCTATTCCCTTTGCAAGTACAGTCTTACCAGCACCAAGTGAGCCTCTTAAGG
>CAVHSB010000019.1:18957-21131 GCA_963638635.1 Flexilinea sp. | reverse complement strand
GGCGTACACCTTGCTTTCGGAGTATCTTTCTATATAGAAATTAAGGAGAGATTATATGAGAAGGAAAATAGTAGTATTGGCCATAGTTGCTTTGTTTGCTGTTTCATTTGTATCTGCAGCTTCTCTTAAGGCTGATTTGGCCCTTGGAACACAGGATGCTGGAATGAAGCTGAACTTCAAGAATAGTGATAGCGATAGCAAGCTAAAGAGCACAATTGAAGCTAAGCTTTCTGGCGCAGTTGATTTGGTTTTCGATAAAGACATAGGAATGAATGTTGTCTTTGGAACAGACTTCAAGCAAGAGTTTAAGGTTGGAGCTGGCTTTCTTTATATGACAAGCATGAACAGTAGTTCTATATTCAGTGCATCTGCTGGCCCTTATTTCATTTTTGGTGGAAATGAGACACATATGGGAATCTATCTGACAGCAGACTTTGATTTTATTCTCACAAAGTCATTATTCTTAAGAGTAGGTACAGGAATGGACTTCGAGTTCCTGCAATTCGGAGGCAGCAAGACAACAAACAATGTAGATATAGACATACCACTTCCACGCTTAGCGCTTGGATGGAAGTTCTGATCAAGGATATGATCAAACGAAGAGCTTATTCAAATCGAGTAGGCTCTTTTTTTGTTGCAGAAACGGCTGTCGCTATACCCAATAAAGGAAATGAAAAAGTTCGGCTTCGTGTTCTTTGATTTCTACCTTGCCATCATGTGCAAGTCAGTATAGGTACAGCTAATGCTGCATCCTTCTCAAAGCAATTTGAGAACTTGCTTAAATAATTGGGGGTATTCGGGAATAAGGTCAATTTTGTTCACATTTTCCTTTTCCATAGAGATAGAAAAAGTGCCACGCATGAACGTGACACTTTGCTTTCAATAGCTATATATGTTATTTGCTTTCTTTCTTTGCCTTTCCAAAGAGCTTCTGACAGCACTGGATTACTACAATGAATGAAAGAATCAATAGGAGAACTGCGAATACAAGCTGTAAGCCTGATGCAAGCAAATCGCCATTATGAGTGAAGAATGCAGCGCCCTGCTTCATGATGATCTGGATAAGAGCTACTGTTGTTACAGCAAGCATGAAGAACATAGGAACATACATCATCTTGTTATTCTTCTTGATTGACTTCAGGAATACAGCACATGCTGAGAGCGAAAGTACAGATAGAAGCTGGTTTGCAGATCCAAATAGAGGCCATATCTTAGCGTATCCAACCTCCATGAGCGCATAGGATGGAACAAGTACGATGATTGTAGCAACCCATGAGTTTGTAAGTATCTTCTTCCATGTAGGAAGCTCTGCGCCATCTACATCGTCTTCCTTATTTAGGAATAGCTCCTGCCATGTAAGTCTTCCAACTCTTGCTACAGAATCAAGAGATGTAAGTGCGAATGCAGATACAGAAAGAGAAATAAGAGTAAATGCAAGATCTGCTGGAATATGGAGCTTAACAAGGAACTGTGAGATAGCTTCAGCAAATAGATCCTGAGGTGTACCTGCTGGAATCTGGCCATTTACTGCAATAGCTGCAACAGCTACAAGTGAGATAATGCCAAGAAGAGACTCAACAAGCATTGCACCATATGAGATTGGAAGCATATGCTTCTCGTTAGAAACCTGCTTAGAGGCTGTATCTGAGGATACTAGTGAATGGAAGCCAGATACTGCACCACATGCGATTGTTACGAAAAGTGAAGGGAAGAGCAGAGCTCCATTCTCAAGCTTGAAGCCATTGAAGGCATTGAGGTTTACAGATGGGTTGTAAGCGAAAATACCAACAACTGCAGCAGCAATCATTGCAACGAGAAGGTATGAGTTGAGGTAATCTCTTGGCTGGAGAAGTGCCCATACAGGAGCTACACAGGCTACAAATACATATGCAAATACGATATATGACCAAACCTTAACAGATAGATTCATTGGGAAGAATAGACCAAGAACGATGCAGAGTATAAGAAGAGCAATAGCAACAATAGTATTTACTGTAGTAGCCTTCTTTGCGCCCATTACCTTTTCAAGGTTTACGTTTCTTAGGTAGAAGCCTAGGCCAACAGCTGCAAAGATAAATAGAGATGATGTTGTTGCAACCTGTCCGTGTGAGTGATTGATAGCTTCTGTATTAGTAGTAAGTGTTCCGAAGGACTTAGCTACGATATCAGAGAAG
>CAVHSB010000019.1:10488-18947 GCA_963638635.1 Flexilinea sp. | reverse complement strand
CGAGTACGCAGAATAGGTAGCAGAAAATCAAGAATAGTCTCTTGCCTGTCTTTCCTACATAGTTTTCAATGATGATACCAATTGATCTGCCCTTATTTCTTACAGATGCGAACATAGCAGAGAAGTCCTGTACTGCACCAATGAAGATACCTGCAAGCACGCACCATAGAAGTACAGGAACCCATCCGAATACTGCAGCCTGGATAGGACCATTAATAGGACCAGCACCTGCAATTGAAGCGAATTGATGTCCGAATACAACCTGTGGCTTTGTAGGAACATAGTCAACTCCGTCATTGACCTCTACTGCTGGAGTAGGTCTTGAAGGATCAACTCCCCAAGTCTTTTCAAGCCATCTGCCATAAAATACGTAGCCGAGGGCTAAGCAAACGATACCTATGAGAAGGATTAATACACCACTCATATTACATCTCCCTTTATGAATATAGATTTGTTAATTTACGTACTCATAAAGTGTAGTTACTTGATAAACTATGTTTCAACAATATGTAAAGAAAAAAGTAAGAATATTTCAGTTTTATTGGATAATATAAATTAATAAAAAATATTATCGAATATTGAATTTGTATTTTGAATTAATCTCCGATTTGTTTTCGCATATTTAAGAAGAAAAAAAGAAAACGATTTAGATACTCTTCTAAGTAAAGTTTTTGTAAGAACTTGTACCATTTAACAGCAAATTAGAGACCTCTTAACGATAATAAACAAGAAAACCTCAAAATTAACCAAAGTTGTTTCTTGCGAATTATATTGTTATGGATAAATAATTATTTATATAGGTCTAAGGAGAAGACCTCAGGAGGTAATATGAAAAAAGTATTAGTAATGCTTTTGGTTCTTTTGACACTTCTATCTGGTGTATTTGCAAATGGTGCAAAGGAAGCTGTTCCAAGTGCAGCTAGCAATGATACTCCGCTAGTAGCTGCTGCAAAGGCAGAGGGCGAACTTGTAGTATATGGATCATGCGAGGAAGAGTATCTTGCTGCTGCATGTGCTAAGTTCCAGGAGCTATATGGAATAAAGGTAAGCTATCAGCGCCTATCTACAGGTGAGGTTCAGGCAAAGATTGAAGAAGAGAAGGGCAATCCATCTGCAGACGTATGGTTTGGCGGTACAACAGACCCTTATAACGTACTTGCAGCAGAGGGCTTCCTAGAGTCCTATGCAGCTGAGAATGCTAAGCATATAACATCTCCAGTATATATGGATAAGGATCATCTATGGCATGGTATCTATACTGGTATTCTTGGCATTATGTACAACAAGGATGAGGTTGAGAGACTTGGTGTTCCTGTTCCTCAGGACTTTGCTGATCTTATCAAGCCTGAGTACAAGGGCCTTATCTGGACAAGTAACTACAATACAGCTGGAACAGCTAAGCTATTAGTCAATACTGTTATCCAGAAATATGGTCATGATGAAGGCATCAAGTATCTAGTTGATCTTGATAAGAACGTACAGGTTTATACAAAGTCTGGCTCAGGTCCTTCAAAGAACGTTGGCTCTGGTGAGTGTGTTATCGGCATTGGCTTCTTGCATGATGGTATCTATCAAGTAGTAGACAATGGCTATGACAACATAGGTCTTGTAGTTCCATCCTCAGGAACAACCTGTGAAATCGGTGCTACAGCAATCTTCAAGGGCACAAAGCATCCTAATGCTGCTAAGCTCTGGATTGAATATGCTCTATCTCCAGATTGTGTTAACCTTGCAAAGGAGAATGGCTCTTATCAATTCCTGGTTATTGATAACGCAGAGCAGCCAGAAATCGCTTATAAGTTCGGTCTCGATCCATCTAATGTTATCGACTATGACTTTGAGGATGCTAAGAATAACATCAAGACTTACGTATCTGAGGTTATGACAGCTCTTGCTAATGCTGGCGCAGCAACAGGCGATACAACTCGTTTCCAGGTTAAATAACTCAAATCAAATTCACATAAGGGATGGGCTTTCTCATCCCTTTGTTTTCTAAAAAGGAGGAAAGCTATGGCCAAAGGTCAGGGCGCAGCACTGGATAGGAAAAAACTGATGGCAGATCCTATCATGGTATCTACTATAGCGGTGCTGATTGCTTTTCTTACTCTGTTTATCTTATATCCTCTTGCTATATTGCTAGTTGATTCGTTTGTCGGAGATGGAAGCTTTGGGCTTAGTGCATTCTCCCGCATCTTCGCAATCCCTACATTCAAAACAGCAATAACCAATACGCTTAAGGTTGGTTTTGTTGTAGGCATTGCCTCAACTCTCGTTGGTCTATTATTCGCGTATGTTGAAGTATATCTGAAGATGAATAAATTCGTAGGTGGACTATTTAAGGTAGTATCTATGCTTCCTGTAGTATCTCCTCCATTTGTTCTGTCTCTTTCGATGATTATGCTATTTGGCAAATCAGGCATAATAACAAGACATCTGCTTGGAATCTATGACAACTCTGTATATGGTTTCTGGGGCATTGCCATTGTTCAGTCTCTGACATTCTTCCCTGTTTGCTACATGATGCTTAAAGGACTATTGAAGAATATAGATCCATCTCTCGAGGAGGCCTCAAGAGATATGGGAGCATCACGCTTCAAGGTATTTACAAGCGTAACGCTTCCTTTGATGCTTCCTGGTCTTGGAAATGCATTTTTAGTTACATTCATTGAGTCAATTGCAGACTTTGCGAACCCAATGATCATCGGTGGCTCCTATGATACTCTAGCAACTACGATCTATCTGCAGATCACTGGCGCATATGATAAGCCTGGCGCTGCTGCTATGGCAGTTGTGCTTCTTGCTATAACCCTTGCGATGTTCGCAGTCCAGAAGTATGTTCTTGAGAAGAAGACTGCTGCCACCTTGACTGGCAAGGCATCAAGGGGCAGGATGCTGATTGAAGATAAAAGCGTTAAGCTGCCTCTTACTATCCTCTGCTCAGCTATAGCTATATTCGTAATAGTTATGTACATATGTGTACCTATCGGTGCATTCTTCCCGACCTGGGGCTACAAGTTCTTCCCGCTTACTACTAAGTGGTTCAAGCTTGTATTCACACGCTATAAGGGCTTCAAGGCCTTCAAGGACTCTTTTATGCTATCTGCTGTTTCAGCACCGATTACAGCACTTCTTTCAATGATTATCTCTTATCTTGTTGTAAAGAAGAGGTTCAAGGCTAAGGGCTTCATAGAGGCTGTATCAATGCTTGCAATGGCTGTTCCTGGAACTGTTCTTGGCGTTGGATATATAAGAGGTTTCTCTGGCGGATTATTCCATACAGGAGCTTTGCAGGGGCTATATGGATCTGCTGCAATTCTCATAATAGTATTTGTAGTAAGATCTCTGCCAACTGGAACGAGAAGCGGCATATCTGCACTTAGGCAGATAGATAAATCAATCGAAGAGTCTGCATATGATATGGGTGCTAACTCATTCCAGGTATTCATGACTGTAACGCTTCCGTTAATCAAGGACTCATTTTTAAGTGGTCTTGTAACAGCATTTGTAAGAAGCATAACAGCTATATCTGCTATCATTCTTCTCGTTACTCCACAGTTCCTGCTTATTACAGTACAGATCAATGAATTTGCAGAGAAAGGCTCTTATGGCCTTGCATGTGCATTCGCAACAATTCTCATAGTCATAACCTATGGTTCTGTTCTTTTGATGAATCTGTTTATCAAATACTTTGGAACCAGCAAGAAAATCCAGGAGGCTGAATAATGGAAAAAGTTAGGAAAGGTGTTCGTTTAGATCACATATCAAAGATATATAAGGACCCTAAGACAGGCAAAGACTTCTATGCTGTTAAGGATACATCTCTTACTATAGAGCCAGGTTCCTTTGTAACGCTTTTGGGGCCTTCTGGCTGTGGAAAGACTACGACACTGAGAATGATTGCTGGCTTTGAAAGCCCAGATGAGGGAGAGATCTATTTAGGAGATGAAGCTATAAATGAGCTGACTCCTAATAAGAGAGATACAGCTATGGTATTCCAGAGCTATGCGCTTCTTCCTCATTATAACATATTCGATAACGTAGCTTATGGCTTGAAGCTCAGGAAGCTGCCTAAGGATGTCATAAAGGAAAAGGTGCTTAAGATCCTTCACCTAGTAGAGCTAGATGGAATGGAGGCAAGAATGACCAACCAATTATCTGGTGGTCAGCAGCAGCGTGTAGCGCTTGCCAGAGCCTTGGTGCTTGAGCCATCTGTTCTCTTATTCGATGAGCCTCTATCTAACCTTGATGCGAAATTAAGAGTTCAGATGAGAACTGAGATAAGACGTATACAGCAGGAGGTCGGCATAACTGCTATATATGTAACTCATGATCAATCTGAGGCTATGGCTATCTCTGATAAGATCATAATCATGAATAAGGGTGTAGTTGCTCAAATGGGAACTCCAGAGGAGATATACTATCATCCAATTGATGAGTTTGTAGCGGACTTCATAGGTGAGGCTAACTTCCTAAGAGGTGTATTTAAGGGAGAAGAGAATGGCTATGCTATCCTTGATTTAGATGGAAAGAACTTGAAGACTCCGAAGAAGCCAGATATGAAGATAGGGGAGCGCTATACCGCAGT
The DNA here is from genome assembly GCA_963638635.1 of Flexilinea sp. Classification (GTDB taxonomy): domain Bacteria; phylum Spirochaetota; class Spirochaetia; order Sphaerochaetales; family Sphaerochaetaceae; genus Ornithospirochaeta. The sequence continues at coordinate 14,362 of CAVHSB010000019.1, read as the reverse complement.
ATTGAGGCCTGAGGCTGCTAAGCTTGGAGATGCAGGCGGAATCGAGTGCAGTGTTGTAGTTTCTTGCTTTATGGGAGCTTACCAGAACTACCATGTCATGGTTGGAAATACGTTAGTAAAGCTTGAGGATCATAATCCAAAGAATCGCAGGGTATATAAAGTAGGTGAGAAGTGCCATCTCTTAATAGATACTGATTCACTTCATGTGCTATAGAAAAGCAATAGACCTCTTCGCTCGAAGAGGTCTTATAGTCAAAGTGTCTTTTCTCTATGTCTTGTTAGATAAATCAATAGCATTGCCATCAAAAGAGGGAACATAACGCTAGCTGCAACTCCTAGCTTGAGATTCTCGCCATTGCTATTTGCTACGAAGCCTGCAAGTGTAGGGCCAGCTGCACATCCCATATCTCCAAATAGCGCAAGGAGCGCAAACATTGCAGTTCCGCCTCTTTCTAGCCTTGCAGATGAGAGCGAGAATGTTCCAGGCCACATTATGCCAACAGCAAATCCTGTTACAGCCATTCCCAGAAGTGAGAATATAGGGTTTGGTGAAAGAATAAGCAATAGATATGAGCAAATACATAAGAGAGCTGATAATAGCATAAGCTTATCGAGTCTGAGCCTCTCACCATGCTTTGCATATGTGATTCTTGCAAGGCCTTGCATTATCGCAAATATAGCGGGGCCTGTCAGGTCTCCTAATGTCTTTGATATATTAAGTCCCTTTTCAGCTATCGTGCTCGCCCATTGACCTACAGAGTGCTCACTTGCACCAGAGCACATCATCATAAGAGCGAATACCCAGAATATCTTGCACTTCAATAGCTCAGATATCTTCATTCCTCCTCTCTCATCCTTGACTAGTGGTGCAATAGGAACACGAGAGAATATGATTCCATTAATAAGAGGAACTAGTGCCCATAATACTGCGAGGGCCTTCCAGCTTTCGCTTCCAAATACCTTTAAAAAGAGTGTTGTGAATACAATTACTCCAGCACTTCCCCAATTGTAGAAGGAGTGTAGAAGACTCATGACACTTGCTTTATTGTCTGTAGGGCATGCTTCAACAATCGGGCTAATGAGAACCTCAATGAGTCCGCCACCTATTGCATATACAGAAACAGCAATGAGCATTCCGGCAAAATGCGAAGGCATCAGATCTGGAAGAAAAGCAAGCATTACAAGTCCTAAGAGCGAAGCTCCATGAGCTATCAGGATAGATGCTCTGTAGCCAATTCTATCTATGAATAGGGCTGATGCTGCATCTATACATAGCTGTAAGGTAAAGTTGACAGTAATCAGAAGAGTAATCTGAGAAAGAGGCATTCCATAGTCTCTTTGATAAATCACAAAAAGCAATGAAACGAAGTTGTTTACTATAGCTTGGATGATATAAGCAACAAAGCAAGCTCTTATTGTTGCATTATAGTTAGGTTCTGAGTTTTTCATTTTTTCTGTATTGTAAAAGAAATATTATAGTGAAGTCTATGGCAAAGAAAGTGCTGATTATGCTTATAGAGCTAGTTGACTGCATCTGACTCTATGTGCCAGCTGAGCATTATTTCAAATCACTCAAATGAAGCTAAAAGAAAGGCCTCCGGGGTGTCGGAGACCTTCATGTGAGATATGAGCTATATGTGTCTCATATTCTATGTTCTGAATTTAGTTCCACTTATACCAGAAAGCAGGGCGGACACCAAAATTGTCTTCATTAATATGACCTGTTTGCCAAACATCGCCATCTGGCCTAACAAAACAATATTCTGGGTCACTGCTAGCAGCATCACTTGTGCGCAACCACCAAGAAGACGCCTCGCCATTATATGTCGCAATTCTTGATTCATCATCAGCAAAATAGCTCTCACTACCATATGCTTCAGTTCCAGAGAGAAGGAAGAGATAATCAACGCCGGAATCAGATATTTTAGCGATTTCTTTCTCGCCACTATCTGTGAAAACAACCTTCTTCATGTAGCTGGTCTTAAGACCGTACTTGTTTAAGAATTCCTCTGAGCGAAGAGTATTGTAAATATCTGAGTCTGTATAGCTTGGTGTATTAATTTTTACATTCTCCAGAATATCCTTGCTTATAAGAAGTGCTCTGCTGTTTTCTTCATCAACAGCGAGTGCTTTCCATGTAACAGAGCCGATTTTGACTTCATCTCCCACTTTAATATCCGTAGGTAGTGCCTCAGAACCACCAGAGCTTCTATCAGAACCTGGAGTATTTGAATTGTTCTCACATGAGACAACAAGCACCAGAGATAGCAATACAATCATCAGAACAATAAGTGTTTTCCTTCATTATTGTTTTTCTCCTTTGTAAGACAAACAGAGTCTCACAATCAACTAGTTTACCCCCATGTATGTTGTCAATAAGTTTTTAATTATTATATTATAAGAAGTTAAGCAGGTTATGACTTGTGCGTGAAAGCAATAGGCCCCAATGTAGTCTATTCGCATGAAAAAATAGATAGCTCAGATGACAAATTGCAACTGCTCTATAGTTTAATTTTCAGAGCAGTTATGACTATTGAGGTATAGAAATAGCATCAAGCTGTCTCCAGATAGAATAAGGTCTTCCAGTAAGTAGGATTACTATGTCATAGCAGCATGGGTAAATCATAGCCATCATTCTCGTAGGCTTCTGAAGCCGTAAGTGCACTCCTGCTTTTGACGACGAATGTATATCTTCTATGTATTGAAGAAGGCAATATGTTTTTGTAGAAAGAAGAAGCGCAGCATACAACTATGCATGAAGCCTCAAGAAATAGCTATATCTCAGTTTGCTGAATGCTTTCAAAGTTGAATTGAAGATGCTGCTTCATTGCTGCTTCTGCTGCATCTGGATCTCTATTCTTTATTGCTTTGATTATCGCTCTATGTGTTTCTTTTGTAGGCTCAATCAAGCGTCTTTTTGTTAGGTCAATAAACAGTGGGATTGAGTCCATCAATATAGGGACAATCTTGGGAATTACAGAGTTTCCAGTGCATCTTGCCCAGCATACATGAAGCTCTATATCAGGCTCAGAGTGGTTAATATCCTTCTCTATGCATTCCTCTACCTTGGCCTGGAGTTCTTCCATCTCATCTATTTCTTCCTTTGTTGCTTTAACGGCTGCCTGTCTTACAATCCAGGGCTCAAGAACAAGACGTAGCTCGCATAGATCAAGTGCCAGCTTTTTTTTGTCTGATGAGAATTTGAAGCCAAGAGGGTCCTTAACGCCTATATTCTGGCAGACATAGGTTCCATCTCCTCTATGTATTTCGAAGACACCGCTGCTTACTAATTGTTTTACTGCTTCTCGGATTGTACTGCGGCTTACGTTCATATCTTTTGCAAGCTCGAATTCATTGGCGACTTTATCACCTGGCTTCAGTATTCCTTCAGCAATATCATTACTTAGTTTGTCAACAACTTGCTGTGTCAACGATTTTCTCATGTTATCTCCTTAACCATTAAATTATAGAAAAATAACAAATAAAGAGCTATAGATTGAGAAGTGTACTATTGCTTCATTAGAGCAAAAATGTCTTGTAAATTGAAGAAAAAGCATATGAAAACAGTTTCAGCTTTCATCTAGACATCGTTTTAAGCTTTTCAAAATATTAAAAAAACAGTTGCAACGTTTATGAACTATGATATTATTAGATTCATAAGACGTCAGACGTATAATGTCGGATAAGTAGGAGTTAGTATGGAAAAGGCTGAATTGAAAAGTGAGAAGGTGAGAAAGCTTGCTCCTGAAATGGACCCGCTCCGCTTGGGAATGGGATGGAGTGTAGCAGATCTAGATAAGCCAAAGATTCTCATAGAGAGCACTTTTGGAGATAGTCATCCTGGTTCTAGTGGTCTCTTTCCTTTAGTAGAAAG
>CAVHSB010000019.1:0-10478 GCA_963638635.1 Flexilinea sp. | reverse complement strand
GAGCATGTGAAGGTGTAAAGGAGGCAGGCGGAAGACCTGCAAGATACTTTGTAACAGATATCTGTGATGGCCAATCACAAGGGCATGATGGAATAAATTACTCACTTGCAAGCAGAGATATGATTGCGAATATGGTTGAAATCCATAACAATGCAACACCCTTTGATGCTGGTGTATTCATTGCAAGCTGTGACAAGGGACTTCCTGGACTATTGATGGGTATTGGCAGAACTGATTTACCAGCTGTTGTTGTACCAGGTGGAGTCATGAAAGCAGGTCCAGATCTATTGACTTTGGAGATGATTGGAGCTTATAGCGCTGAGTGCGTAAGAGGCGAGATATCAAAAGAGCAATTTGAATATTACAAGCATAATGCATGTCCAAGCTGTGGTGCATGCTCATTTATGGGAACTGCAGGAACTATGCAGGTTATGACAGAGGCTCTTGGTCTTGCACTTCCTGGTAGTGCATTGCTGCCAGCTGTTTGCAATGAGCTGCCAGATGATGCCTTCAATGCTGGTAAGACAGCTATGAGGCTAGCTTATTCAGGTCTAAGAGCAAAAGATATTGTAACAAAGGATAGCTTTGAAAATGCAATTATCATACATGCTGCAATCTCAGGCTCTACTAATGCAATTCTCCATCTTCCTGCTATTGCTCATGAGTTTGGTGTCCATATTGATGCCGATACATTCGAAAGAATACATAAGAGTGCACACTTCCTACTCAATGTAAGACCTGCGGGCTATTGGCCTTCTGAGTATGTCTTCTATGCAGGCGGAGTGCCAGCAATCATGGAAGAGGTCAAGCATCTGCTGCATTTGGATGTTATGACAGTAACAGGCAAGACACTCGGAGAGAATCTTGAGGATATAAAGAAGAGCGATTATTACAAGGTCTGCGAAGAGTATAGAAAGAAGAAGGGTGTAAAGAAGGAGGACATCATAAAGCCTTATGATAAGCCAATCGGAAGTCATGGCACTATCGCAATCCTAAAGGGCAATCTTGCTCCAGAGGGAGCTGTTGTTAAGCATTCTGCAGTACCTGAGGAGATGTTCCATGCAATTCTTAAGGCACGTCCATTTGAGTGTGAAGAGGATGCTATTGCTGCTGTTCTTTCACATAAAATCAAGCCTGGTGATGCTGTGATTGTACGTAATGAGGGTCCTAAGGGATCTGGTATGCCAGAGCTGTTCTATACAACAGAGGCCATCTCATCCGATCCAGAGCTTGGTAAGAGCATTGCACTTATAACGGATGGTCGTTTCTCAGGTGCTTCAAAGGGACCATCAATAGGTCATGTTTCACCAGAGGCTGCAGAAGGTGGCCCTATAGCTGTTGTTGAAGAGAACGATTTGATTGAGCTTGATATTGATAACAGAAAGCTTGCTATTGTCGGAATAGATGGCAAGATGCTATCTCCAGAGGAGGTTGATGATGTCATAAAGGAGAGGCTATCAAAATGGAAGCCTCGTCAGCCTAGATATACATCTGGAGTTTTAAAAATCTATTCAGAGCACGCGACAGGTCCGATGAAAGGCGGATACATGGAATAAGGAGGAAAAAATGAAGAAGATTAGAACAGGTATTGTAGGCTGTGGCAAGGTTGGCGATTTTCATGCTCTTGCCTATGCAACGCTTAAAGAAAGCGAATTCTGTGCCGTATGTGATTCAAGCAAAGAGAGAGCTGAGGCCTTTGCTTCTCGCTATGGCGTACATGCATATACAGATGTCGAAGAGATGTGCAAGAAGGAAAAGCTAGAGTGTGTAAGCATATGCACACCTCATCCTCTTCATGCATCACCTGCTGTTATCGCTGCTAATTGCGGTTGTAATGTACTGGTAGAGAAGCCTTTAGCATCATCTCTTGCTGATTGTGATGCTATCTTAAGGGCAGGAGAGGAGAACCATGTACAAATAGGTACTATGGTTCAGAGAAGATTCTATCGACCTTGTCAGCGTATTCGTCAGACTATAGATGATGGCAAAATCGGTACACCTGTTATTGGAACAGTTCAGATGTTTGGCTGGAGAGACAAAGCCTATTATGACTCTGATCCATGGAGAGGTACCTGGAAGGGAGAGGGCGGTGGTGTTCTGGTAAACCAGGCTCCTCATCAGCTTGATTTGCTTCTTTGGTATATGGGAGAGGCTGAAGAGGTCTATGGACTATGGAAGAATCTCAACCATCCATATATTGAGGTTGAAGATACAGCTGTCGCTATAGTCAAATTCAAGAATGGAGCAATTGGAAATATCATAGTCAGCAATAGCCAGAATCCAGCACTCTTTGGAAAGGTTCATATCTATGGATCTAATGGTGCATCTATTGGTGTACAGACAGATGGCGGTGCGATGTTTATAGCAGGAATGTCAGGAATAGCAGAGCCACCAGTAAATGATTTATGGACTGTACCTGGAGAAGAGAATTTACTTGAAACATGGAAGAAAGAGGACAGCGACTACTTCAATAGCGTAGATTCAACTCATCACTACCATGTTGTCCAGATTGAAGACTTCCTATCAGCTCTTATTGAAGGCAAGCGTCCTCTGGTTGATGGCTACGATGGAAGAAGAACAGTAGAGCTTATTGAGGCTATCTATCGCTCAACTGCATCTGGGCAGCCTGTAAAGCTTCCGCTTAAGTGAGGTGTGCTATGAAGATCTCATATAATGAAGCTTGTGCTAGAGATTGTTCTACGCTTGAGAAGGATCTGGTCCTGTGTGAGAAGACTGGCTTTGACTATATTGAAATCAGACTTGATATGCTGAGAAGGTATCTTCTTTCACATACACTCGAGGATTTAAGAGCATTCTTCTCAAAAAGCAGAATTAAATCACATGCATTCAATGCAATCTATCTCTATCCAGAGTTCCTTTCTGATAATGATGATCCTGTTCGTAGAGATGCACTTCTAGATGAATTCCTGCTTTGCTGCATAGCTGGCAGGTATGTGGGTTCAAATTACATCATAATCGTTCCACCTCTTCAAAGAGATCCTAAGGGTGGTCCGTATGTGGGTGAGTGGGAAGATACAAAAAGAGAGTGCGTGAGAATTCTGAAGAGTCTCTCTGACTATGCAAGGCCTTATGATATGAAGCTTTGCTTTGAGCTTGTCGGCTTTGAGCGTTCCAGCGTTAGATCAATAGAAAAAGCAGATGAGATTGTCAAGGCAGTTGATAGAGATAATGTAGGCTTCGTATTTGATTCCTACAACATATATCTAAATGGCGGCCTTAATGATTTCTCTGCATTGGAGAAGGTTCAGAGCGAGAAAATCTTTGCTGTTCATCTTATGAGTGGTGATGATGTTCCAGCTAATGAGAGAGGACAGGATAAGAGATGCTTCTGCGGAGAGGGTGTTGTCGATACTACAGCCTTTCTGAGAACTCTTCATAGCATTGGCTATGACGGAATGGTTTCTGTTGAGACCTTCCGCCCTGAGTATTGGTCCATGTCTCCAGATGTGGTTATACAAAGAGCCTATGAAACTACAGCAGAAGCTGTAAGAGCAGCTTTAAGCAACAAATAATTTGGCATTTAACGGTGTTCGTTATATCAACTTAAGGAGGTTACTATGACACCAGTAGCATTTATTATAATGCTTGTTATCGCAATAGCATTATTGACATTCATGACGCTGAAATTGAAGATCCATCCAGTAATGGCTCTTTTCCTGACAGCAACATTTTGCGGCTTAGCTTCAGGCAAGGGCATTGTCGGAACTTTCAGTACTATCACATCATACTTCGGATCTACGCTTGGCAGCATTGGTGTCATGATTATCTTCGGGGCTATGATTGCAGCAGGTATTGCAGATACAGGCGCAGCAACAAGCATGGTAAATTTCTTTATTCGTTTGTTTAAGGGAAAGCACCTAGAGCTTGCTCCTGCATTGACAGGATTTATTATGAGCATCCCTGTATTTGGTGATATCGCAATCATCCTCAATGCTCCTATTTCTGCTATTCTTGCAAAGAGAAAGAACATGAGCATGACTCAGGTAGCTCCTTTTGTTAACCTTGGTCTTACATTGACACATGGTCTTGTTCCTCCAACTCCAGGTATTCTTGCTGTATCAATTCTTATAGGTGCAGATGTTGGTACTGTTCTTCTTTGGGGCTTAGTATGCTCAGTCATCTCTTTTGCTGTATGCTATTTCACACTTTGCCCAATCTATGCTAAGTGTGAATACATTGAGCCTCTTGCTTCATATACTGAAGGCATTGAGCCTGCTCCAGAGAATTGCTCTGTAGAAGAGCTATACATTAAAGAGGATGATACACCAAGTGCATTCTTCTCATTCCTTCCACTTCTTTTGCCTGCAATTCTTATCGCAGTTGGATCTATTGGAAAGCTCTGTGTTCCAGCTGATACCTCTATCTATAATTTCTTCAATACAATAGGAAATACTGTTCTTGCTCTATTCATTGGCATTCTTGCTATAGGCTTCCTTGTATTCAAGAGAAGAGACAAGGTAGTTTCTAAGGCTAATGCTGATGGTACAGGCTGCAAGCTTGATGCTAAATCAAGCTGGTTTGAGATTGTTATGAACAACTGGACAGGAAGAGCTCTTCTTATCTCAATCAGTGCTTTGATAATCACAGCAATGGGTGGTGCAATGGGCGGCATTCTACGTGAGAACCCAGCAATCCAGACTATTGGCGGTGCAATTGCTGCTTCTAAGTTCCCTGGTATTTTAGTACCATTCCTTGTTGCAGCTATCATGATGACAATCTGCGGATCAATGACAACAGCTTCAATGACTGCTGCTGCTCTTATGGTAGATCTTATTCCTCTTCTTGGAATCTCTCCTGTAGCTGCTGCAATAGCAATCGGAGCTGGCTCAATGGTTGGCTGGCACGTAAATAACTCAGGCTTCTGGATTTTTACATCTCTATATGGATTCAATACTGTTCAGGGCCTCAAGTACTTTACAACAACAAATGCTTTGGGTGGTATTGTAGCATTCATTGCACTTCTTCTCTTAACTTGCATTGGCGTATGCTAAATGCTTAGGCTCCGGGAAACCGGAGCTATAAATTGATAATATGATCAGAGCGTTCAAAAAAAGCAGAAGGATAATGTATTTGGCTGGAATTCCTCTTTCAGCTATAGCAATTATTGCAGCATGGATTATTCTTGCTCATTTTACAGGATCAATAGCTATTAGGCTTCTCACATCTCTTTTGTCTGGTATAGTTGTTTACAGTATTGTAGCAATGCTATGCAGAGTGATTGCAATGAGTGACTACCAGGATTTGCTGCTTCCCTTCTATAAGGAGCTTGATCCAAAGACAATGCTAGCTAATCTTGAAGCTATTGATTCAAAAAAACTCTCAGAGGGCGAGAGAATCATGTTATCAATTCATAAAGCCAATGGATATCTCTATCTAGGAGAAACAGAGAGGGCATTATCATTGCTTTCATATGATTCAATCAAGGCAAAGGATCTAAATAACAGATACCTAGTCTTAGCAGCTCTTTCATCTATATATCTTATGAAAGGTGATAGCGAGAAGGTTAAAGAGCTAATAGACTCTCTTAAGGCTGTTGTTGCAATGAATAGGTGTCCCAAGGACTTAGCTATGAGGGCTCGAAGGATTATAAGCTATTTAGAGCTATGCATAGCAATAAGAAGTGGCAAAAAATGCGATATCTCAGTCTTAGAGAAGGATTTTGCTTCAAGTAAGATTCCTATTCATAAGCTTGATGTAGCTTATTATATTGACATGTATCTATCATTGCATAAGAGGTCTGAGGGTGCACAAAAATATGTTGACTATATTAAAACAGAAGGTAAGAAGACTGTATATCCAGAGCTTTTGAAGTCTTATAACTAAAAGTCTCTCAACAAAACCCCAATAATCCTCCCAATATTTTGTCGAAAAGTCTCCCGGTTTTATGGCGATAATCCTCCCAATTTGCATCGAGTATGTTTAAAAGTTGTTATATTATATAGATATATGCTCTATTACAATAGAATTGCTGATAAGGTACTTAATGATGCTATTAAAATAAGAGGCGCAATATTGATTGAATGAATAAAATGGTGTGGTAAGACTACTACAGCAAAGCAGAAGGCTATGTCTATGCTTGATTTGTCTATCAAAAGTGTTGCCGATAGAGCAGAAGTGCTTGCCTATGAGAATCCTGATAAGCTCTTTTCAATAGATAAGCCAATATTGATTGATGAATAGCAGAAGGTTCCAGCTGTATGGGATTCTTTGAGGAATCAGATAGATAAGATACAGCAATTCGGGGGCTTCATACTTACTGGCTCTACAAGTCAGACAAAAGCAATTGAGAATCTGAAGTCTCATTCTGGTGTTGGGAGAATCGGAAGATTAAAACTTCTTACAATGAGTTTATGGGAATCAGGAGATTCAAATGGTACAGTATCGTTATCAAGGTTATTTCTTGAGGATAATGACATCACTGCATCAGATAGTCCTTATACACTTGATGATATAGCATTCCTGGCAATCAGAGGTGGCTGGCCTGCTATTTTGAAGGCAGATAGAGAAAGTGCATCAAAGCAGGCAGAATTCTATATTGATGAATTCTGCGAAAGTGATATCAGAACTGTAGATGGACATCGGAGATCTGCAACGAAGATGAGAAGGATTCTTCGCTCTTATGCACGCTTCTCTGGATCTAATGCACCTGATACCTCTATAGAGAGGGACATTAATGATATCTCAAAGAATACTCTTCATGATTATCTTAGTGTTCTTGATGATTTATTCATAACCAATGAAACATGTGCATGGAATCCTAATTTCCGCTCAGCTTCTGCTGTGCAATCCAGCAATACCAGGTATTTTACTGACCCATCGATAACCGCTGCTGCATTAGGTATGGGAGAAAAGGATCTTCTTGATGACTTTGAGTCCTTTGGCTTTGTCTTTGAGACAATGGTAGTAAGGGATTTAAAAGCATATGCAATGGCTTTGAATGCTGATGTGTATCATTATAGGGATTCTAGCGGCTTAGAGTGTGATGCTGTTATTCATTGCAAAAATGGAAGCTATGCATTGATTGAGGTCAAGATAAGCCAAAGAAGAGAGGAAGAGGGTGCAAGAACTCTTAATGCTTTGAAGGACAAAATAGCGCAGAAATCTGATAAGGCTCCTGCCTTCATGATGATAGTCACTGCAACAGGCTATGTACACCGGAGATCAGATGGAATTTATGTCGTTCCAATAGGATGTCTTAAGGATTGATTACCATCTTATCTCATCTTCTCCATGAGCTTTTAGAAACTCATTGCATAGTGTGAAGTGATTATTGCCAAAGAAGCCTCTGTAGGCACTTAACGGACTTGGGTGCGCAGACTCTAGAATTAGGTGTGCTTTGTTCTGTATTAAAGTCTTTTTACTTCTTGCGTAACCACCCCAAAGCATGAAGACTATTGGACGTTCACTTTGCCCAAGAAGCTCTATAGCTCTATCTGTGAGTATCTCCCATCCGCGATTAGCGTGCGATGCTGCTCTGTGGGCTTCGACTGTCAAGGTGCTATTTAGAAGCAGTACTCCTTGCTTTGCCCATCTTGTCAGATCTCTGGACCAAGTATCCTGAAGTACTCCTTCATCCATTATCTCCTTATGTATGTTAACAAGTGATGGTGGCTCGTCTGTGTCTTCGCTTACAGAAAAGGAGAGTCCCATAGCCTGTCCCTCCTCATGGTATGGATCCTGTCCTACGATTACTACCTTAACGTTGTTCATAGGTGTTAAATAGAAGGCGTTGAAGATTTTATCCATAGGTGGATAGATTTCCTTATGCTTGTATTCCTCTTTGAGAAATTCTCTGAGTCTTAAGTAATAGGCTTCATTCTGCTCTTTATCAAAGAAGGGCTGCCAATCGTTGTTAGTGTTAATCATGAGAACAGTATATCATATAATATATGTATTCATTTATTGATATTTGTATACAAAATTGAAAAATTGCATTTAAATTTACTTTACAACTTCAAAAACCCGTCGTACCATAAGCTTATGGATAGCTCAAAGGATTTAGCTACATCAATATTTGAGACTCTTAAAAGCGAGATTCTCTCTCTTGCATTAAAGCCTGGTGAGGAGCTGTCTGAGCTAAGCCTTTGTAAGCGCTTTTCAGCCTCCCGTACTCCTGTACGCATGGCTATACAGCGCCTTATAGATATAGCGCTAGTAGAGAGTGAGCCTTATCAATATATAAGAGTATCGAAGATTGATTACTCTATTACATGGCAGATGATCTATCTTCGTTCAACTATTGAAAGAAGGATAATCACAGATTTCATAGATAAAGCTACAGCCTTTGATATCGAGGACATAGAGCACAATATAAGACGTGAGAGAATTTTGCTATCTGGAGCTTTCTCTCCTGCTGAGTTCTATTCTCTTGATGCGGATTTCCATTCCTTCTTCTATAAAAAAGCCAATTTAATGTACATATGGACACTTTTAAATGAGAGCGTTCATTATACACGCTTTAGGATGCTGGATATCGTGAAGGCTGGAGATTTCAAGGCTATAGCAGAAGAGCATGAGAAGATGCTTGAGATGATAAAGAACAAGGATGCTAAGGATCTTCCATCCTTGATTGAGTATCACTTCAATGGTGGTATAAGAAGACTTGAGAATAGAAGTGAAGATTTCTACAGGGATAATTTAATAAACTTAAAGGAGTATTGAAAATGGATATCCGTTATTCAACAGGTAAAGAGCCATTCAAAAGAATGACAACAGACGAACTCAGAGATGAGTTTCTCATTACAAACATCTTCAAGGCAGATGATGTAAGCTGTGTATATTCTCATGTAGACAGAATCGTTGTTATGGGTGCAATGCCAGTAAAGGAGACTGTAAATCTTGAGAAGAACATCGATCCTTGGAAGAATTTTGGAGTTAAATATCTTCTAGAGAGAAGAGAGCTTGGATGCATCAACGTAGGTGGAAAGGGCAAGATTACAGTAGAAGGCAAGGACTATGTAATGGATCACTTTGATGGCATCTATGTTCCAATGGGAACTAAAGAGGTTCTGTTCTCATCAGATAGTGCTGATGCTCCAGCTAAGTTCTACATCACAACAACACCAGCTCATAAGGCTTATCCTTTGAAGCATATTCCACTAGATGTCGCTATCCATAAGCACCTAGGCTCACAGGAGACAAGCAATGAGAGAACTATCAATCAATACATCCATCCAGATGTACTTGATACCTGCCAGCTCTCTATGGGCCTTACACACCTTGAAAAGGGAAGTGTATGGAATACAATGCCTGTTCACACTCATGAGAGAAGAATGGAGGTATACTTCTATTTCGATATCACATCAGACAATGTAGTATTCCACTTCATGGGTGAGCCAAACGAGACAAGACATATCGTTATGCATAATGATGAGGCTGTAATCAACCCAAGCTGGTCTATCCACTCAGGCTGCGGCACATCTAACTATACTTTCATCTGGTCTATGTGCGGTGAGAATAGAGCATATGACGATCAGGATTGGATCAAGACTGAAGATCTTAGATAATTAATTAAATATTGGAGGCAATATTATGGAAATGAAAGATTTCTCATTAGAGGGAAAGGTTGCATGGGTAACAGGTGCATCCTATGGTATTGGCTTTGCTATCGCTAGTGCATTTGCTAAGGCTGGTGCAAAGATTGTTTTCAACGATATCAAAGAAGAATTCGTTGCTAAAGGCCTTGCAGCTTATAAGGAAGCAGGCATTCCTGTTAAGGGCTATGTATGCGATGTAACTGATGAAGATGCTGTAAACGCTACAACAGCTGAAATCCTAAAGGACTTCGGCCATATCGACATTCTTGTTAACAATGCTGGTATCATCAAGAGAATTCCTATGTGCGAGATGAAGGCTAGTGAGTTCAGACAGGTTATCGATGTTGACCTTAATGCTCCATTCATCGTATCAAAGGCAGTTATTCCTTCAATGATCAAGCAGGGACATGGAAAGATCATCAACATCTGTTCTATGATGAGCGAGCTCGGAAGAGAGACAGTATCTGCATATGCAGCTGCTAAGGGTGGTCTCAAGATGCTCACAAAGAACATTGCATCTGAATATGGCGAGTACAACATTCAATGTAATGGCATTGGACCTGGTTATATTGCAACTCCTCAGACAGCACCTCTTAGAGAGAGACAGCCAGATGGTTCAAGACATCCATTTGATTCATTCATCGTTGCTAAGACTCCTGCAGCACGCTGGGGCACAGCAGAAGACCTTCAGGGACCAGCTGTATTCCTTGCATCTGATGCATCAAACTTCGTCAATGGTCATGTACTATATGTTGACGGTGGTATTCTTGCTTACATCGGCAAGCAGCCTAAATAATAAGACAGCTGTCTTTAAAGAAAGCAGGCATGGTTTTGTCCATGCCTGTTCTTGTCTCTGAATGTATAATTGTTAACTTCCCATTTTTTAGGCACTAAAAAGCTATCAGCCTAAAAAGCAGGCTT
>CAVHSB010000018.1:16926-21263 GCA_963638635.1 Flexilinea sp. | reverse complement strand
CATATGAATTTATACATGTGTCTTATTTTGTTAATTATATCAATAGTAACCATATGTTTTATTTTGATATTTTAATTAATATTAAATATATGTACATTTTTTAAGATATAATTAAAAAACAGACCTTTAGAAAAAAACTAATCAGAAAGCTTTTTAAGGTCGTTTATGGCCTTATCAAATGCTGATGAGAACTTGTTTATGGTTGACGGTTCAAATCTTTTGGATTTATCAGAAACTATTCCCATTTCTCTAAAATCCCGGTTAATGTCTCTTATTGACATTCTTTCAGCTATATTTGAAGCATCCAAAGTATTTCCTCGGTCATCTATCACTGTAATCCCCTTCTCTATAAGTCTTTGAGATAATGGAATATCGTGAGTTATAGCAAGGCCTGGAGATATAGCTATTTCAACAATCTTATCATCTGCAGAGTTAGCACCAGAGGCAACAATAATCATCTTGATTTTGCTCTTGATCTTTCTAAGCTCTTCTTTTGATAATGATTCTCTTAATGGATTTCTTAATCTTTCACTATCCAAGCTAATCGCATCCTGGATATCCTTAAGATTCCTATCAGCTACAAAGTATGCCTCAGCCTCTTCCTTGATTGCACGTTTGACTATTATTGAACGATGCTGCTGTGTCATAGAATCAGCATCAACATATATTCTAAGCATATTCCATATAATAGCAGATGACTTAGAAAGAATTAATAGACCAAATCTGTTTCTATTTATAGTACTAAATATTTTAAAGAATACATGGAAAATCTATTTTAGATAATCTATAATTTTCTATATAGTTAAAGGAGTACATATGGAAATATCACCATTGCAGCTTTCAAGATACAAATACCAGCCAAAACTTCCAAAAATGCTTAGATCAGATATAAGCAAGATTGAAGCTATTTATGGAAACAAAACAGAAAGCGTTGCAGATCAGGATAAGATCAGAAAACTCTTCCCTAATACATATGGAATGAGTGAAATCTATTTCAAAGAAGGCGAAAGCAAAGCTGAGAAAAAGAAACAGGTTGTCGGGGTTATTCTCTCTGGTGGGCAGGCTCCTGGTGGACACAATGTTATTTCAGGATTATACGATGCTTTGAAGAAAGCAGATAAGGATAATATTCTATTAGGATTTAAGAATGGACCATCAGGCCTCATTGAAGATAATTATATTGAATTTGATGATAAATATATAGATGCATACAGAAACACTGGCGGTTTTGATATCATAGGCTCTGGAAGAACTAAGCTCGAAAAAGAAGAGCAATTCAAATTAGCTGCTGAGGTTGCAAAAAAGCATAATCTGAATGCAATAGTAATCATTGGAGGAGATGATTCCAATACCAATGCTGCAGTGCTTGCTGAGTACTTTGCTAAAACAAGGAGCGGTATACAGGTAATTGGGTGTCCAAAGACAATCGATGGGGATCTGAAGAATGATGACATAGAGATTTCATTTGGTTTCGATACTGCAACTAAAACCTACTCAGAGCTTATAGGAAACATTGAAAGAGATGCTAACTCAGCAAAGAAGTATTGGCACTTCATCAAGGTAATGGGAAGATCCGCATCGCATATTGCACTAGAATGTGCACTAGAGACCCAGCCTAATGTTTGTTTAATAAGCGAGGAAGTTGAGAAATATGAGATGTCACTCTCAGAAATAGCAGACTATATTGCTGATTCTGTAGTAGAGAGAAGCAATAAAGGAATGAACTTCGGTGTCGTAATTATCCCTGAAGGACTAATTGAATTCATTCCAGAAGTAAAGCTACTGATTGCTGAAATCAATGAGATATTAGCTCTTGAAGCAGAAAAGTTCTCAAAGCTAGCTGAAGCAGAAGAGAAGATTGCATTCATGCATAAAGCACTTTCCAAAGATTCAGATAAGGTATTCTCCTTACTCCCTGAAGAGATACAGGAACAGTTATTAATGGATAGAGATCCACATGGAAACGTTCAAGTATCTAGAATTGAAACAGAGAAGCTATTATCTACAATTGTTTCAAAGAAGCTAGAAAAAAGAAAAGAGGAAGGAAGCTATAAAGGAAAGTTCAATGCTCAGCACCATTTCTTCGGATACGAAGGACGCTGCGCATTCCCATCCAACTTCGATGCCGACTACTGCTATTCACTTGGCTATAATGCCTTTCTATTGATTCAGAATGGATTTACTGGTTATCTTTCTTCAATCAGAAACCTGCATAGACCTTCAACAGAATGGACAGCAGGCGGAATGCCTATTACAAAGATGATGAATATTGAAAGACGTGGTGGCGAAGATAAACCAGTAATAAAGAAAGCTCTGGTTGATCTTAATGGAGGACCATTCAAGTACTTCAAGGACCATAGAGATGAATGGAAGGCAAACACCTGCTATACCTTCCCTGGTGCTATCCAATACTATGGTCCAGAGGAAGTATGTGATCTAACAACAAAGACACTCAGACTAGAACATTAAGCTAAATATCCTCGGCGGATGTCGAGGATATTTTTTTGCAAAACAAAAGCCCTAACATAAAAGCTAGGGCATTCATTTTGTAATTTAAAGTCAGATCTTGTAGATTCTATCTGCATCTGTTGCATCTTGACGGAAGAATACAGAAGTAAAACCAGTAGTAGCAACTAAAGTCGAATTAGTCCTCTTCTCTAGCTCTCTTGATATTTCCTTGATCTGATCCTTTGAGCTCTGGAACCTTACCTTAACAAGCTCATGAGATTTTAGAGATAAATCAAGAAAATCCACTACACCATCAGTAAGACCATCTTTTCCAACATTTACAATTGGGCTTAATTCTTGTGCCTCTGAGCGCAGAAATGCCCTTTGATAACTCTTTAATTCCATAGAAACCAGCCTACACTAGAAAGAAAATAATAACAACATTAAAGAGCATACTTCTTAGCAACCACAAAGCGCTTAACCTTCTTGGTACTAGTCATTTCTAGAGGCTCATCTGCTATTGTTACCATTGTGATTTTCTTATAGCTCTGAAGCTCCTTATTAACTTCATTCACTATTTCATTCACTCTCTTTTCAACATCTTCCTTGCTATGGGACTTTGAGAACTTCTCATTTGGATAAGCAATTAGCCTAATTCCTTCACTCTTCATAGCCTTATCGATTGTATAGCCGACTATACAAACCTGATCAAGCTCATCATATAGCTGGAAGTGATCCTCAATCTCTTCAGGAAATACGTTCTTGCCACCCTCTGTAACAATTATATTCTTAGCCCTTCCTGTTAGATATAGATAGCCATTAGAATCAATATGGCCAACATCACCGGTATTAAGCCATCCATCCTTATCTAGGACCTCATCAGTAGCCTCTTCATTATTGTAATAGCCTTGCATTACAACTGAGCCTCTTAAATAGATAACGCCATTTCCATCTTTATCTGGATCAACTATCTTCTGCTCTAATTCTGGGAGAATCTTACCAACACTCGTTTCGATATAAGCCTCAACAGGATTAAGATGAGTAATAGGACTGGTCTCTGTAAGGCCATAGCCCTGTACGAAGTCTATACCAAGCTGATTGAAGCCCTTGAATGTTGAAGCTGGCAGCGGACCACCTCCACAAATACATATTCTGTTGGTATCTAGAGAGAGCTTTTTCAATAAGAAAGAGAAAAGTTTCTTACCAATATTGATTTTGAATACCTTCTTCACAAAGCCAGAGAAGGACATGAGGAAATGAATGAAGCCATTGACGACAGGACCTTTCTTCTTAACGCCATCCATCAAAGCAGCATACATCTTATTAAATAGCATAGGGACAGCTAAGAACATTGTTACCTTACCATCTCTAAGCTCCTTGAGTATCTGAGAGACAACAAGCTTCTTTCCAAATACACAGCTAGCACCTGAGCACCAGGTTTCAAAGAATACCGCCAGCATAGTATATGCATGGTGTATTGGAAGAATTGCATAGAATACATCACTTGGAACAACCTTGAGATTGCATTGGGCGATATAGCAATCGCTGATGAGATTTATATGAGAAAGCATAACTCCCTTTGGAGTTCCCGTAGTACCACTGGTGAACAATATAGCAGCAGTATCCTCACACCTTGCTTTTGGCAGCTCTGTCTTTTCTGCCTTAAGATCAAGAACGTACTTATAGCCCTTGCTATTCTCTTCAAGAGCAATCTTCTCTGCAAGAGGAAGATTGATCTTATCGATTCTCTCAGCATCAATAAAGAGTCTTGAAACACCACCAAACTCCATGAGATGCTCCATCTCCTTATCCTTTAATGAGTAATCAAGAGGAACTACAATTGCACCAGAGAAGGATATAGCAAGATACGCAAGTGCCCACTCTGGACT
>CAVHSB010000018.1:0-16916 GCA_963638635.1 Flexilinea sp. | reverse complement strand
TCTTACCGCTTACACCGATCTTATCACCAGGCTTAACACCATTAGATGAAAGATAATAAGCAATATCAAGAATCTTGTTATAAGCCTCTTCATATGTAAATGTAAGCTTCTTTGGAGTAAAGGCTGTAAATAGAGGATTCTTTCCGAATCTCTTATAAGAAATAGTAAAGGCTTCTGGTATTGTAGGCCATACACCAGTAAAATCCTTACCTCTATAATCATCTAAAAAAGCCCAAGGCTTCTTATCGGGTTTAAGTGCCATATCATCCTCCCTAAAAACGAACAGCATGTATATTTACAGTTTTTTAAAATTTGTAAATATAATTCATTTTCATTTATATATAGTCTCACGTCAAGTCAAAGCTCTCAAAACAGATAGGCTTAACCAGCCATTTCAGCTAATATAGTGAATTATGATCAGCGATATAGATAAACTATCTGAATACTTTGACTCGTTTACACCATCACTTGGCAAAGGACAGCTGAGAGAAAACAGATTAGAGAGAATGAAGGATCTTCTATCTTATATAGGCTCCCCAGAGAAATCCTTTAAAGCAATACATGTAGCTGGAAGCAAGGGTAAAGGCAGCACAGCATTCTTCAGTGCAAGAATGCTAGAAAAAGAAGGCTTCAAAACAGGCTTATACTTATCGCCTCATGTCTATGATATAAGAGAAAGATTCACAAGAAGCGGAGCATTCTTCTCTTTATCCTCCTATATAAATACATTAGATGAGCTTGATGATAAAATAAAAGGCTTTAAAAACGCTAAGGAGCTAGGTCCAGAAAAGCCTACCACCTTCGAGCTATATACCGCATATGCATATTTATTATTCAAAAGAGAAGGAATGGAATATGCATTGATTGAAACAGGGCTTGGAGGACGCCTAGATGCTACAAATACCCTATGTCCTATTGCGTCAATAATAACAACAATAGAAAGAGAACATACAGAAATACTTGGAAATACTATCGCAGAAATAGCTGCAGAAAAAGCAGGCATAATAAAGAATGAAGTACCATTCTTTGGTGGTAACACAACGCTTGATGCTATTAATGTCTTTGTTGATAAATGCAAAGAAAAGAACGCCAGCGCTACTCTTTTCAAAGATTATTATAGAAATATCATTCATGATGGCTCTACGATTAAGGCTATAGCCGGTGACAACGAAATAGAGCTTACACTACCCTATCCTTCTTATAAGGAAGGAGAAGATGCTCTTTTAGGATATATGGCACTCAAGGAGCTAGGGCTAGCAAAATGCGTTAAATATGATCTTTCTGACATGAAGCTTCCTGGACGTTATGAGAGGGAGGGCCGATATATATTTGATGGTGCTCATACCAAAGAAAGCACAGAAGAGCTCAAGAAAACAATAGAAGAGAATGAAAAGCTGGAAGATGCTACTCTTATATTCAGCGCAGCAGAGGGAAAAGATATTGACGATATGCTAAAAACCCTTATACCACTATTTAGCCATATAGTTATATCTAAGCCTGAAGAGTTCAAGCCCTCAAAACCAATTGATATATACAACAAAGCAATATCGCTCTTTCCAGAAAAAGATATTATCTTAATAGAAGATGGAAAAAAAGCTATAGCTGCAGCAGAGCTCAATAAAGGCATCATAGTTGTAGCTGGTTCTTTCTATCTTGTTTCAAAAATAAGGAGAGCACTTGATGAGCATTAATTGGAAGGAGCTAGAGCTGATACTCTCTGAGCTTCCACTGAAGGATAGCTATATACAGAAAATCACTGAGCATGACTTTCACTCCTTCACTCTTCATCTGTTTTCAAAGAATGAGAAGAGCTGGCTGCTATACACAGAGATCGCAACACCAAAGACTAGAATATGCAGAACAGACAAGATAAGAGAGAAAAGCAAAAAAAGCCAAAGATTCACTCAATACATCAAGGCGCATCTCATTGGTAAGAAGATAATAGATGTGAAGCAAGCGCCCTTTGACAGAGCTTTCACTATGATACTCTCTTCAAGCGATGAGATATTGAAGCTAGTCTTCAGACTGTTCTCAGGACCAAGCGCGAACATAATCATCACCGATAAGGATGATAAAATCCTTGAATTGATGTTCAGACGTCCAGAGCGTGGAGAGTCTCAGGGAAATATACTGAAGGAAGAAATCAGAGAAAGCGAAGGTGCTAGGCACTTTGAAGTAAGACCATATGATGGAGATAGCTTCAATTCCTATATAGATAAAGCTATAGATAAAGAGGATTACAGAGAAAAGGAAGAGAGTGCTAGGGAAAAGATAGCAGAGAAGCGCGATAAGGAGCTTGATGAGCTATATTCAAACCTGCAGAAGCAAAAAGAGAAGGAGAAGAATACATCAGGCTATGATGAGCTCAAAGAGAGCGCAGATTTACTGCAGGCCAATATCTACATGTTAAATAAAGGCATGGATAGAGTCACGCTTAAGGACTATGCAAAAGAAAGAGATGTGACAATATCCTTAGATCCTGCATTGAATCCAGCTGAAAATGTAGAGAAGCTCTACACAAGATATAAGAAGGATAAAAGAGCCAATGAGCTTGTAAAGGATGAGATAAAAAGAGTTGAAGAAGAAATAGAAGAAAAAAAAGCATATTATGAGAATCTTCTCTCTGCAGATCTATCTTTATCAAAGCTACGTAAGGAAGCCGGTAGAAATGATAAGCCAACACATCTAAGGGATGGAAAGCCTGGACTATATATTGAAAGTGAGGGTTGGACTCTTATTGTAGGACGAAATGCAAAGGAGAATGATTCGATCTTGAGATCAGGCTGCAAGGGAAATGATATATGGCTTCATACGAGAGACTTTGCAGGTGGCTATGTCATAATTAAATGCAGAAAGGATAAAACAGTTCCCCTATCAGTGCTCCTAGATGCAGCATCCCTTGCTATACACTTCTCAAAGGCAAGAAGCAGCAACAAGGCAGAGCTCTATTATACTGAGGTAAAGTATCTTAAGAGGATAAAGGGCGCGAAAACAGGCTTAATCATCCCAACACAAGAGAGAAATATACATGGAGAGCTAGATGAAGAGAGAATTAGGAGAATGCTTGGAAGATGAAAAGGCTTTATCATGAATCAATATTCTATCCAGAAGAGAAAGAGGAGCTATCAAAGCTCACAGCTATAGATAATAAAGAAGCTATCAACGCATCAGCTCTTATTCTGCCTATCGGAGATATGAGAAAGCTTGCGCCCTTATACAGGAAAGCATTCTCCAAGGTACAAAGCAAAAAGCGGGTCATAATCATAGTTCCAATCCATAATGAGCTATTAGAAGAGGATAGCAGAGAAATAGCACTTGAGGGTGAATCAGGAATACTGAAAACTGCACTTGGAGATATTAACATCGTATCACTTGGACTCAAGATAAATGAAGCATATGCAGAGGAGGAGCCTGCCGGAGAGCTAGCTCTGCCATTCATTGCAAGGTACGTCAAAAGCTCTGAGCTAGCTATAGTCTATGCAAAAATAGATAGCGCTAAAAAAAGCAAGGAGCTTTCAAAAATACTAGAGAAGCTAAAGAATGATGATACACTCTTCATAATATCTTCAAATCTTACAGGTAAACTCAAAAAGGAAGAAATAGAGGAAGAAAGATCTAAAGCTGCAAAGCTTATCGAAGGATCCTCTCATTTGATAGATGCAATAAACAAAAGAGAAGCTGAAATAACAGCAGCAGGAATTATTGACAGCTATAATAGAGTAAATGAAAACAAGTGGATCTTGATTGGATTTGCTAATGAAGATTCCATAACAGGACATGGAGCTTTTTATAAATTATGAATGACACAATAAAAAGGATAACGGTTGGAGATAAGAAATATCTCGGAATAGAGATAGGTGATGATAAAACAGGTGTTCCAAAGAACATATTGCAGGGGATGAGATGCAATGGAATCATAGTTGATGACCACGATCTTACTCCTTGGTCATGGAATGGTGTCACAACAGTTGATGACAGAGTATATATATACTTCGATGAATGCAATATCGAAGGGCTAGAGACTATAGCAACGACAAATAGAGAAAATGCATTGATGCTTATCAAAGAGATTGCTTATGGAATCTTATCTGCAGATAAGGAGTTCATTTCTCTTGAGGGCAATGTGTTTCCTCTCTATAGAATATTCATACTTGATAAAACCAAGATTCTTCTGCTTCCTCCTGATTTTGGAAACATCCTGGCAATATCACGAATAGGAGAAAAAAGACGAGACGAGGTCGGAAACCTCGTAAAAGAGAATACGCTTCACTCCTTCCAGCTGATACTTGAGATGGTAGAGCTGATGTACTTTGCAGCAACTGGCTTATTTCCATATTCCCTGCATGAAGTAAGATCAAACCACTTCCAGGAAATTCCATTAGACTTCTTCAATACTGGCCTCGATATCAACACAGAAGCATTCATTAACATGATTCTTCATGCAGGAAACAGAAAGACAAGAGATATCTCTGGAAATAGAAAGGCACAGGAGAATCTTGGCTATTTCCTGCAAGAGGCAAGCAAGCTTGAGTGGAATCTTCCATCAATAAGCGAGGATGAGAAGAATGAGAAGGTAAAGGAAGTTGAAGACAGCACAGAGTTCAAGACCTTCATGGAAAAGGCCTCAAGAATTGCTAAGAAGAGAGACTTCTGGAGAGTAAAGGGCACGCTTATAACTGCAGCTGCAGCTATTGCGATTATCATTATCGCTGTATTCTCATCTATACTTTACAACTCTTTGAAGCCTCCTGTAACAAAGGATATGGACCAAAGACAAATGCTAGTGCATTTCTATGAGGCTCAGAACAACCTGGATTCAACAGAGATGGAGGCTGGCATCAAGTGCGATGTGCCTCAGGCAACAGAAGTCATGAACCTTTTTGTAACAAGACAGACAAGAATGGCTTATGAGAATTCAAACCCTCAAATCAATGCAGCGGATTGGGTAAAGAACGGTAAGGATGCTATTCCAGAGACCAGCTATATATATGGAACTATAATTGAGAAAATCGAAATAATCGGAGACGATGAATGGAAAGTAGATGCCATTTGGTATACTCCATATCCATATGAGAAGGAAAAAGAAGATATCGATGATAAGGTTGAGGGCAAAGTTGCTGTCTACTCATATAGAGTAAGTGAGACATTCCACTTCAAATGGAATAAGAGAGGATGGTGGAATATAGATAATATTGAGATAAGCAGCTATAAGTTCCTCAATCTTGAATATGCAGATACCTACAAAAAGGAAGCAAGCACACTCTTTATTGCACCATAATCCTCAGCGTTGATGAAATTAACAGAATCAAAGCTCTTGAAGAAAGTCATCTGGCGTTTAGCATATTTAACTGAATTCCGGATGATTTCTTTTTTTACATCTGAAAGAGTCATCTCTCCAGACTCTCTAAATGTAAGAAATTCCTTATAGCCAATTGCCTGCATTGCCGGCCATGTTTCATCTGCACCTTCATTGAAAAGTCTTTTAATCTCATCATATAAGCCATCCTCAAACATGATCTCAACTCTGTCGTTGATTCTTTTATCAAGTTCCTTCTTAGGCCTTGTAAGTCCGATAATGAGGAAATCAATATCATCTCTTAGCTTTTCAGAGACCTTGAAGGAAGATAATGTCCTTCCGCTTTGGTAGATTATTTCTAGTGCTCTTGTTATGCGATATACATCGTTATTGCTTATTTTCTTAGCTGCTTCAATATCAATCCTCTGAAGCTCACTATAGAGATAGTCCTTGCCCTTTTCCCGCAAAAGCCCTTCAACCTTCTCTCTTATAGCAGGATCAGCCTTAGGAGTCTTTGCATTTCCATATACAAGCTCCTTAAAGTAATAAGCAGTGCCACCTGTAATTAAAGGAATATGGCCTCTCTTATTTATATCATCAATAAGGACTTCCGCACTGAGACAGAAATCCCCAACAGTAAATTGCTGATGGGGATCCATTATAGAGACTAAATGATGTCTTATTTTGCTCATTAGCTCTTCAGATGGCTTAGCAGATCCAATATCGAATCCCTTATAAACCTGAATTGAATCAGCATTTATTATCTCATAGCCTTCAGAGAACAAGGATTCAGTTAATGCTGTCTTTCCAACAGCAGTAGGACCGAAGAGCACAATGGCTTTATTCTTAGTCGTCACCTTTTGAATACTCGATTTCGTCGTTCAAGGCTCTATCTAATACAACAGAGACAATCTTCTCGCCTTTTTCTTCAATCTCTTTCTTCTTATCTGTTGCAGCGTAGATTTCAGCTTCCTTAATAGCTACGCAGGTCATTTCATAAACATTTGATTCTTTATCAATAAGTGTATCTAGTGGAATGCTCATAACATCTCCTTCAAACTTAAAATATATTATAGGAATAACACTTTAAAGGCAAGTGCTACATATTCTTGATTTTATCTATGATGATACCCACAATCTCTTCAGGGCTTTTATCATCCGTTGAGATTATAAGATCCGCAACGGCCTCTGGCTTTTCATTGTCAATATCATAGATTCTCTTGTATCTAGCACTATCTCTCTCATCTCTCTTAACTGTCTCATTATAGCGCTCATCAAAACTGCCGCCCTCGCGCTTTAATATTCTATTAGCTCTAGTCTCGCTAGTAGCTGTAAGATAGATCTTTAGATCAGCCTGCTTTAGCATCCATATAGCAAGACGAGAGCCTAGCACACAATTCTCTTCCTTAAGTGCCATCTCAACCTGACGTCTATCAAGCTCTCTATCAATGTTGTCATCCTTCTCAGCTAAACGACAGAAATCCCAGAAATCCATATTCTTCTCTTCTGCCATCTGGCGGAAGGTGAAATTTATCATTTTATACCCAAGGCAATCTGATAGAAGCCTTGTTACAGTTGTATTGCCGCAACCTGATTTTGAAGAAATTGCTATTCTCATTCTATATTCCTTATCTGTTCTCTGATGTTTTCAAGATTATCCTTCATTTTTACTACCAGCAGATTAATCTCTACTAATTGGCTCTTTGAAGCTATTGTGTTGCATTCTCTATTCATCTCCTGACATAGGAAATCGAGTCTCTTGCCAACAGCCTCATCACTCTCTATAAGCTTCTTATATTCACTCATATGAACCTTAAGCCTAGAGCACTCTTCATTTATAGAATACTTGACCAATAGAGCTGCGACCTCGGAAAGAAATCTAGGATCATCCTTACCTGGCTCAACCTTGAGCTCTTCATATTTCTCAAGAAGTACACTCTTAAGATAAGCCTCGAGGCTATCGTGTCTTAAATCAACCTCATTAAGTGCCTCTTCAAAGTTATCGCCAAGTCTTTTCAGATCCTCATAGCATCCTTTTCCATCTCTCTTCTTGCTGCTATCAAGCTGCATAAGAGCATCTTTGACGACATAATCAAAGCCATCCTTGAAAACAGAGCCCTCTGCTCGTTCAACAGTACTAATCAGACCATCGAGTGCTGCATAGTCAGAAACCTTAGCCTTTTCAGCACCTGTTAGCATGGAAATCTCATCAAATACCTTTGAATATTCAGCCAATAGCGCTCTATCCAAATTCAGAGAAACATCATTTTCAACGATTTTAAGTCTCAATGATACATCCAAATGACCTCGTCTGACGATTCTCTTGATCTCTTCATCTAAGAGATTCTCATAGGATGATAAAAGAGGATTTATAGTATGAGATATATCTAAAAAGCGATTATTATAGCTTTTTACCTCAAGCTCCATAATATATTTTTCATTTCGATAAATAGAATGGCCATAGCCGGTCATTGAAATCATATACACCTCGGAATAACAGTGATAGGAGTATCGTCAAACGATGAAAGCAACTTAAGAGCGTCATCCTCGCTTTTAGCTAGATACACTCCAGTAATATCCTTGACAATAGGAGAAAACACAACCTTCTCTACTGCTTTGTATAATGTTTTTGCTGTTTTATTGCTATCTGGGATGATAGCATACTTAGCGTGAGATAAAGCTCTGGCAAAGCTATTAGCTTCTCTTTCGTCTATATCAGCATAAAAAAGAACAACATAGCTATCTTTTTTTAGTAGCTCCTTAAGCTCCTTCTCGCTCTCAATATAAAAAACATCTCCCGCCTTTAAAGAAAATGAGGGTGCACTGAATTGCTCCCTCATTCTGTCTTTCTTAAATAGACTCATAACTTATTTAGAAAGCTTAGCGTTGCATTCCTTGCATACTTTTACTTTAGCACCATCTACTTCTTTCTCGTAAAGGCACTTGATAGCTGTTCTTTTGCAAACAGGGCACTCTGATCTTCCATTATTAAACTGATCTCTGATACCTGTTCCTCTATGTGCTTTGGACATGGCATACTCCTTAATTAAATTCAAGTGTTGATTTTACATTCGAACTTTACCATAGTCAATATAGATAGATACTACTTTTTAGCAGCAATCACAGTTACAACGCTATATAATGCATCATCTTCATCCTTTTCTATGGCTTTTATCTCAAAGCCTATCATTGAAAGAGCATTCACAACATCCTGCGCTAGATAATATTTCATATAAACCTGCGCATCTGAATCGTACCAGGCAGGAGATAATTCCTTATCTAGACCTGTAACCCTAACAGACTCAGGAAAGGAAAGATATAAAATACCATTCTGCTTCAATGAATCATACATATTGAAAAGATATGGCGTAAGCTCTCTAACATTTAGATGCTCAATAGCCAATGAAGATACAATGATGTCATAGAACGATGCTACAAGATGCTCCTGCCATATAGCCCCAAGACTCTCTATAGCAGCTAGCTCACTTTTGGCATCTTCAATATATTCACTATCAGCTGATGCATAGATTTTGGCATTGTTATAAAGAGCTCTCATCGCACTTGAGAGAAAAACAGAGGTATTGCCACTCATAAGAATAGCATCTGCATCTCTCTTTATCGACTTCAATTCAGCTATGTATCTGAATAATCCGGCATTCTCTTCTACCCATATTCCAAGCTTTGTATCCATATCTAAAGTGTATCAAAAGAAAATCTCTTTTGAAATAATCAAGAATTTTGAATTTTATAGACAAATTACATTTACACTATCCCATATTTTTCTTATAAAGATGTGGATTATCAATCAGTTATAGGAGGAGATAATGGAAGCTCTTTCAAATAAGCCTAAAAAAGGCGTAGCTGTAACAGTTAAAAACGTTTCAAGAGCGTATGAAGATGGATTTAAGGCTCTAGATAACGTTAGCATGAAGATTGAGAAGGGAGAGTTCTTCTCTCTTTTAGGTCCCTCCGGATGTGGTAAGACAACACTCCTGAGAATTATCGCAGGCTTTGACAGTCCAGATAGCGGCGAAGTTCTCTTTGATGATAAAAACATCCTTTCTCTTCCACCTGAGAAGAGAGATAGCAATACAGTATTCCAGACCTATGCTCTTTTCCCTCATCTTACAGTTTTCGATAACATAGCATTCCCTCTTAAGCTGAAGAAGACGCCTAAGGCGGAGATTGAAGAAAGAGTCGAGAAATATCTTAAGCTCATTCAGCTTGAAGAGCATAAGGATAAGAAGCCTAATCAGCTATCTGGAGGACAAAAGCAAAGAGTAGCTATTGCAAGAGCTCTGATTGATGAGCCATCTGTGCTTCTTCTCGATGAGCCATTATCTGCCTTGGATGCTAAGCTCAGACAGAATCTTCTAGTTGAGCTTGATGAAATCCACGATAAGGTCGGAATCACATTCATATATGTAACACATGACCAATCAGAGGCTCTATCTGTATCTGATAGAATTGCTGTTATGAACCATGGCAAGGCACTCCAGATTGGAACTCCATATGAAATCTATGAAGCTCCAGCAACTGAGTTTGTTGCAAGATTCATAGGCGAGACAAATATCTTTGATTGCACAGTTCTTGAAAGCCAAAAGGCCGGTGATGAATACATGATGCTCGTTGATGTTCCTGATTTAAATTCTAAGGTATGGGTAACAGACTATGATGAGATGAAGGTAGGCGCTAAGCTTCAATTTACAATCAGGCCAGAGAAGATCCAGATTGTACTCAAAGAGGAAGCTGTGCTTACAAAGGATGAGCATAGAAATGTATTCCATGGCTATGTAGAGGAGCCCGTATACTCAGGCTTCCAGTCTAAGTTCTATGTAAAGCTCGAGAATGACACTGTTGTAAAGGTATTCAAGCAGCATACTACATACCTAGATGATGGCCCAGATATTGAATGGAAGGATAAGGTCACAATAATGTGGCGTGCAGCTGATGGTTATCTTGTCAAGGAGAGAGACTAATGGGAAGGCGCCTAGATAAGAAGAGAAGCAGAAGGCTTGGTTACCTCTACTCTTCTCCTATGGGAATCTGGTTCACTGTATTCTTTGTCATTCCACTCTTGATAATCATCACCTACTCTTTTCTCAAAAAAGGCCTATATGGCGGAGTTGTTAATGAGTTCTCATTAGCAGCTTATGGAAGCATGCTCAAGAAGAGCTTCTTGCTTGTAACTCTAAGAACACTCTGGATAAGCGTTGTATCAACATTGATATGTCTCTTCATTGCTATTCCATGTGGCTATGCAATGGCAAGAAAAAAGAAGCATCAGACATTGTATCTCGCTGCTGTAATCATTCCATTCTGGACAAATAGCCTAATCAGAATCTATTCATGGATCAATATTCTATCAACAGATGGCTTTCTAAATAATCTATTGATGAAGCTCCATATAATCTCATCACCACTATCTCTTATCTACAATCAAGGTGCTGTAATATTGGTAAACGTATATATGTACCTTCCATTTGCAATACTGCCTTTATTCACGATTATAGATAAATTCGACTTTTCGCTATTAGACGCAGCAAGAGATCTAGGTGCAACAAAGCTAAGATCAATAATCTATGTTATGCTTCCTAATATTAAAAGCGGCATTACAACATCCCTGGTATTCACATTCATACCTATCTTCGGATCCTACACTGTACCGCTCTTAGTTGGTGGAATGGATTCAACTATGATTGGAAATATCATAGTTGATCAGGTGCAGAAGACTAGAAACTGGCCTCTTGCAGCAGCCTTCTCTGTTATCCTCACAGCTCTATCTATGGTTGGAGTTCTTTGGATGATGAGCATTTCAAGCAAGGAGGAAGCGAAGAACAAAAGCATTCCTAATTCAAAGAAGGTAGCTTTGAATGTAAAGAAACATCACATGAAGGGGGCTATAAATGAAGGAAAATAATTCTAAGTACTATGCTACAAACAGAATAAAGCTGTTCTCTTACTCTTCAATAATGCTCTATTTCACATTATTCTTTCTCTTTCTTCCTCTATTTGTTGTAGTACTCTATTCTTTTAACAATACAAAGGGAATGATCTGGGAAGGCTTCTCTCTAAGATGGTATAAGGAATTGCTTTTAGATTCTCCAGATCTTTGGACTGCATTCTTCAACTCAATAATCATCGCACTTACAAGCTCTGTAGTTGCGACTATTCTAGGAACACTCGCATCGATTGCTATAAAGTGGTATGACTTCAAGCTAAAGAAGTACATCTCTATAATTAGCTATCTTCCAATGATTCTACCTGAGGTAATCATAGGAATATCAATGCTTATATTCTTCTCAGCTGTTAATATGAGGCTTGGAAAGATGACTATCTTCATTGCACATACTACATTCAATCTTCCATTTGTTGTAATGATGGTAAGTGCAAGGCTTGATGAGTTTGACTACTCTACAGTTGAAGCAGCTAGAGACCTAGGAGCTAATGAAAGGCAAACCCTTACTAAGGTAATCATACCATCTATAATGCCAGCTATAGCTTCTTCTATGCTGATAAGCGTTACCATGAGCCTTGAAGACTTCGTAATCACATTCTTCGTATCTGGTCCAGGCTCTTCTACGCTTCCTCTTTATGTATATTCATCAATAAGATATGGTGTAAGCCCTGTAATCAATGCACTCTCATTTGTCATGATTCTTGGAACACTTGCCCTAACCTGCATATTCAGAAAGTTCTTGAAGACAGTAGCCGCCTCTGCATAGATACACACAAACTACATGGTACTATGGTTGACCATGGATGAAGTTGAAACTAAATTAGAATAAGCATAACAAAAAAGGATAGAAAAATGAAAAAGACAAAAATACTTCTCACTATGCTGATTTTATTGCTATCAGCTGGTCTTCTATTTGCACAGGGAGCTAAGGAAATAGCCTCCGACGAGTCACTGATTAAGGTACAGTCTGTTGTAAAGGATGAAGATCATTTAGATATAAACGGCCTTAATGTATATGGTCAGGAAGTTACCTACCATGTAGCAGATTCAACAGAGTCACGCTTCAGTGCTGATGAATTTGGATACGGAGACTACCTAGCTATAAAGGATACAGGAATCGCTACTAACTCTATTCCTGCTCAGCTTTCAGCTAAATCTATCAGACGCGTAACACTTGCTGTCAACATGGGCCTTGTTGGAAATAAGATTGAGAGTGAGGCAGCTAAGCCTGCATCAAATAACAATGTTGCGCTAACAAGCATCAACATGGAAGATATGTTCGATCGATTCAATTACTCATATGGCTATCTTACAATGCAGAATATGCTTGATCAGGGAATAGTTCCTAATGCTTCATATTTCGCACGCGGCGTAATAGATGCAGCAGATTTCATCAACGATCCAGAGACTCTCTATGAGCTAGAGGATATGAATGGCTATATAGAGACATTTGTTAATGATTACTTCTCAGCTGGTGTCACAACAGAGGCTGGTGAATTTCTATCAACTCTAGATGAGATCAAAGCTCTTGAGCCTAGCGAGGATGATGTAAAGAGATTCTCCTATTCTTATGGCTTCCTTTCAACCTATGAGCTTCTATACTCAGGCCTCGATATCAGAGGAGAGATCTATGCATCAGGTATCCTGGATGCAATATACAATGCACCTAGCCTATTTACAGATGAAGATAATGAGGCAAACGTCGAAGCATATGCATCATATCTTGAAGAGACCTACAATGAGTATTTAGCACAGCTTGCAGAGACAAATCTCAAAGAAGCTGAATCCTTCCTTGAAGACAATAAGGCTAAGGAAGGTATCGTAGTACTAGACTCAGGCGTTCAGCTTGAATTCACATATAAGGATTCAACATCTGAGGTAAGCCCAAAGAGCGATGACACTGTAGTGGTTGATTATACATTACGCTTACTTGATGGCACTGTTCTTGATCAGGGCTCTGCGGTTGAATTCCCACTTACTTCCTTGATTCCAGGCTTTGTAGATGCAGTTGTAAACATGCATGTAGGCGATAGCGTTACAGCTTATATCCACCCAGAGCTAGGATATGGAGAGTCAGGATCAAGTGCAGTAGAACCTAATAAGCTCTTGATTTTCGATATCACTCTAAATAGCATCAAGACAGAATAGCATAAGAATACTAGCTTAAAGCTCCTTCTTTAAATGAGGGAGCTTTTTTAATATACTGATGCTATGTTCACTTCTATAACAATCAATGAAATCAAAGAGCTGATAGAGAGCCTTAATGAGCCATATCTGATGACAGATGGTGTCAATATTCTTGATAAAAGCATCAATTTAGACACAGTTGACTATCTTTCAATAGCTACAAGTGATGAGGATATAACAATAAAGAAAGAGAATGATGAATACTCAATTGAAAGAAATAGAGCAGAAGAATCAAATGATGATAGATCTGATTTTTCTCCATTCTCAGAGGGGGATAAGGATCCTAACTCTAACTTCTGTGATATAACTCCAGAGGGTGCTAAGCTCGAAGATTTATTTGATATCACAATCGGCGATATAATACATCTAAGAGAGGATCATTTAAGATCAAAATATACGGTAAAAGAAGATTGTGGCTATCTCTATTTCCAGAGGATTCCATCCATGATATTCGAGGCTTTGGATACAACCAGAGTTAGGTATAGCAATTCCAGATGCATTGAAGCAGACATCTTGATGCTGCTGAAAGAAAATGTAAGCGATGAAGATAAGAGAAATATCCTAGAGATAATAAATCAAGCAATAACAGATACACTAGAGCTTCCAGGAGATGAGCGTGAAGCTTCATTTATCTGGAATATAAATAACTACAGAGTTAAAGCCTATATTGAGAATATCGATAAGCGTGAATATGCAATCGTATCGGTAACTAGAGAATAAAGAAGCGTACAGCTTTAAAGGCGATAGGAGAAGAATACATAATCCCGCGCTTTACATCCATAGAGCCTTCATAGATAACGAATCTTCCAGGTGAGAGCTTAAATACAGAGCCATCTGCACTTAAAAGCTCCTCACCCTCTAGGCATATCTCTAGAACAAGACCTTCGCTTTTTGGACCTATAAAGCCATTTGAAGATGAGAGATAGGTATCAATTGTGTATTTGATACCATCCTTGTCTTTTGTAGAATAATCTCCAGGACCTTCATCATAAGGCCTGGAGTGATCTAGAGTATCAATAATCTGATTGAAGCCTGGAATTATCTTCTGATAGCTTTCAAGCTCATCAAGAGTATCAAAAAGAAGCATCAGATAGTTACTCCGCTCTTCTTAATGTGCTCATTTCTCATTTCAGCGAACTTGATGATTGTATCAACACAGCCCTCAATACCGATCTTTGCTGAATCTAGAGAGAGATCATAGGTTCTGCACATGCCCCATTTCTCATCGCTGTAGTAGTTATAAAAGTTAGCTCTTGTCTTATCATTCTTCAGACAAACATCCTTAGCCTTCTCCTCTGGGGTATCGCCATACTCGATGACTCTCTTTACACGAGCCTCAATAGGAGCATGAATGAATGAAGAAATAACATTAGGATTATCTCTTAGGATATAATCGGCACAGCGGCCTATGATTACGCAGCTGCCTTCCTCTGCTACCTTTCTGATCGTATTTGAAAGAATCAAAAAAAGCTGATCATTAAGAGGCATTTCCTTGAATCCTATTGCACCTGAAGCAATTGGATAGTTGCCCATTACCAATGAATATAGAAGAGATGATGTTGGCTTTTCATCTGCATTATGGAATAGTGCTTCTGAATATCCGCTGTCCTTTGCAGCCAAAGCCAAAAGCTCCTTGTCATATACAGGAATTCCAAGTCTCTCAGCTAAGAGCTTACCAACCTTTCTACCTCCTGAACCGAACTGTCTTCCAATAGTATAAATAGTGTTACTCATAGCGAGCCTCCTATCTATATTTTAGAACATTGACACTTTTTAATCATATATTTTTTGGATTTTTTTCTATAATATCGACATTTTCTTCGGCAACAAGGCCATAAAGAATATCTAATTGAGCAGAAATAGGTATGCCGTATAGAGCATCAAGCCTCATCAGCTCATATAATAAATGGGTAAATGCCTCATCTTTGCTCTCTCCTTCTCTCACTGATCCAGAGTATAGCTCTGCCTTACCTTCAAGGCCCCTAAAAAGCAGAGAGAAGTACAGCTCATCATCCTCTTTAGCAATATTAAAGGTAATTCTCTTTTCTTCCATTCCAACCTCTGACCTTAAAATAGCCTTAAGATCAAAAAAGGAAACAGAGAAAAGAGAATAAACACAGAAACTACATATTAGTTCAATGCGCTTTCAGAAACCTTATCAGCAAGCTCCTTCAATGCTTTTAGATCACTCTCTTTAAGAGCGCTCTTAAATGAGAATAAAGGCGCAATCATTCTGATATTCTTCATAGACTCAAGAAGCTCCGACATTTTTTTGCCGCTTGTTATTGCCCATGTACCAGATTCAACAATAGCAGCATCTCTATTCTGGAATGCATGAGCCTTAAGCTCTAGAAGAAGACTTTCCATCTTAGGGAATATCTCAGCATTATATGTAGGTGATACGAATACGACAGTTGAGTACTTGAAGCATTCAGCGACCAAGTAAGATACATCCGTCACAGAAGCATCATAGCACCTTATATCCTTAACACCATTGTCTCCAATCATCTGAGAGAGAATCATAGCAGCATTCTCTGTATTGCCATAAATTGACGAGTAGATAACTACTACGCCCTTCTTCTCTGGCTCATAGCTTGCCCAAGCAGAATGCTTTTCAATAAAGTATTCCAGCCTCTCTCTCCAGATCGGACCATGCAGAGGACAGATCATCTTTATATCTAAGCCTGAAGCCTTCTTGAGAAGATTCATCGTCATGCTTCCATACTTTCCGACAATGTTTATATAATACCTTCTTGCATCATCTAGCCAATCTCTGTCAAAATCAACCTCATCTGCAAATAGGTTTCCCGAAAGTGCTCCAAATGTTCCAAAGGCATCAGCAGAGAATAAGATTTTTTCACTCTCATCATATGTAACCATAACCTCTGGCCAATGCACCATAGGAGCCATAATGAACTTGAAATTATGCTTGCCCGATGAAAGCGAATCACCCTCCTTGACTACAATTGCCCTATTATCGATATCAAAGTCAAAGAATTGCTTAATCATCTGCATTGTCTTGGCATTTCCAACAATCCTCACTGCTGGATATCTCAAAACAAGATCCTCTATCATCGCACAGTGATCAGGCTCCATATGGTTCACAATAAGATAATCCAAGCTTCTTCCATCAAGCACATGCTCAATATTCTCAAAGAACACCTTCGATACTGAATGATCAACAGTATCTAAAAGTACAGTCTTCTCATCAATTACAAGATATGAATTGTAGCTTACACCCCTTGGAATTGGATATACATTTTCAAATAGAGCTAGTCTTCTATCACTAGCACCAACATAGTAGGTATCTTTAGAAATCAATTTAGTGTTATGCATTTTACCACCTAATCAAATTCTACAAATGATAATGATTATCATCAAGCTATTTTAAGCTATCTTTGAAATCAATAAGAATCTTTTTGAGGCTTCGGGCATAGTTGTGGGTACTAATATATAGATGTGCAGAAAAACACA
>CAVHSB010000017.1:992-21268 GCA_963638635.1 Flexilinea sp. | reverse complement strand
TGGAAAGCATATTTAACGAAAACTATTTCTTGAAATGCGTTAGGTCTGATGGATTTGATGAAGGAAAAGCAGAGGGAAAAGCAGAAGGAAAAGCAGAGGGCATAGAAGAAGGCAAGAAAGAAGGACGCCTTGAAGAGCGCATAGCAATGGCTAAGAATCTTTTACTGGCTAATGTTGATCTTGCTATAATCTCGAAGACTACAGGCTTTAAACCGGATTACATCATATCATTGGCATAGAGTATAAGAAGGAGGCTTTTCGGCCTCCTTTGCTGTTATATTAGATATACTCTCCACATCCGCCAAGCTTGAAGTAGTTGCTTACTTCCTGTGGCTTGAATATTCCTTTCTCTGTAACTATTCCGGTTATCAGTTCTGGTGGTGTCATATCGAATGCAGGATAGTATCCTTTTACGCCTGTTCCTACTATTGCGGTTCTGACGCCCATAGCCTCTAATGAGAAGCTTGGATCTCTCATCTCTATTGTCACAGTATCCCAGGTTGGATGTCCTATATCAGGAGCTCCTGATACATATACTGGAATATGGAAATAATTAGCACATATTGAAATCTGGCTTGTTCCTACTTTATTGAATACATAGCCATCACAGGTTATTGCATCAGCTGCACATGTAAAGATGTCTACCTTCTCTTTTTTCATTACAAAGGCTGGCATGTTATCTGTGATAACTGTAGTATCAAAGCCCATTTGAGAGCATACAGTAGCTGTAAGCCTGGCACCCTGGAAGTACGGTCTGGTCTCTGGACAGAATAGTTTGATATGATTATTTCTCTTCTTGCACTCTCTGAGCATCATGCCAACAATGGTCTCTGCAAAGCATTGTGTCATTATAGTTCCATTCTGAGGGAACTTATCTACAAGGAACTCTGCCATCTTACCAATCTTTGAGTAGCGAAGATTGTTAGCCTCAATTACATGATCTCTGATAGCTAAATCAACTCTTTTACCTTCCTCTAGTGCCTTTTCTGCGGCCGGAAGACATCCACTAGTTACAAGGATCATTCTCTTTTTAGTTGTAGGTCTGGCATCAGAGATTACTTCTGCGGCTCTCTTTAAATACTCTATTTGCTTCTCTTTAGATAAATCTCTACACTCCCATGCAGCTAGAGCCATTCCCATGGGTGCTGCAGTATAAGGGCCTGCACTTTGTGTTACCATATCTCTTATAGCTTGCATGACCTCTACATGAGTTTTGCATGTAACGAATACAGTCTTTGCTGGATATACTCTTCTATCGAGTATTTTTACCTCTCCATCTTCATACCAAGCGACATTCTCGTATTGAAGCATGAATGCTAAATCTTTGTCTTGACGTTCCATAAAGCGCTCCTTATATCAACAACAGATTACAGGTATATCTTTTTCTGTTATAAAGTTAATCCAATCCTCATTCGTTGCCTTGTCTGTCACAACTCTATCAAATATATTAAGAGAAGTAATCTTATGAGGATTTGCTTTCCCGAATTTTGTATTATCTGCAACGAGGATTCTCCTTTTTGAGTTCTTTATCATAGCCTCTCTTACCAGAGCTTCCTCTTCGCTGTTATCTGTAAGGCCATATTCCTTATCTATAGATGATGGACTAATAAAGCAATAATCAGCGCAATATCTGTTAATCATATCAATAGCAGAATTACCGATTAATGATCCATTTGACTTTCTGAGCTTTCCTCCAACTATAACTACATTAACATTCTCATCATCCTGGAAGATCTCAGCAATCTGTATTGAGTTTGTAATGATCAATAGATTAAGCTTCTTCTCCTTTATAGCCTTAGCAATGTAAGCTGATGTGGTGCTTGAATCAAGCATTACAGTCTCTCCTGATGCCAAAATGGAAGCAGAGTATTCTCCGAAGCTTGTCTTTTCTGCGGTAAGGAGCACATTCCTCAATCTCTGAGGTGGTGTTATATCGTCTCCTGTTGTTCTATAGACACCGCCATGTACCTTCTTGATTGTAGGACATCTCTCGCATATGCTTTGAAGATCTCGTCTTATTGTCTCCTCAGTCACATCAAATCTTGCACTAAGATCCTTGACCATAATGTATCCGTTATATGGGATTATAGAGATGATTTCTTGCTGTCGTTCTGCTGACTTCATGTCTTTAGTATATGTACATTTTGGGAAAAACAACAATTATTTTCTTCTTTAATTGTAATCATGTTGGAAAAAACAAAAAAGTAACGTTGCGTTATGTTGTTTTGCAGAAAAATCAATTTACAATTCAAAAAAACCATGGAAATAATAGAGAAAAGCAGAGTAGTTGCAGCAGTGCAATAGGAAGGAGAAGTAAATGAAAAAACTTATCGTCTTGATGACAATTGCTTTATTGTCGCTTTCAATGGTTTTTGCAGGTGGTTCAGCTGAAAAGGCAACAAGTGCGGAAAAGAAAGTCAGAGTAGCTCTTATTACAAATCCAAGGGGTGTAAGCCCATTCATCAATGAAGGTATTGCAGGTTTTGAACGTGCTTGTGCTAAATGGGGTATTGAAGGCACTGTTGTAGAGTGTAAGGGCTCTGCAGAGTATGAAGAGAATGCTAGAGCAGCGGCTAACGAAGGTTATGATCTTATTCTTGGTGGCAGCTGGGAGGCTGGATCAATAATCAGTGAGCTTGCTGAGACCTATGATGATATCTCCTTCGGTATCATTGATACCTTGACAGATTCAAAGAGGGTTAAGTGTATTCAATACTTCGAGGGTGAGGGTGCGTACATCATCGGAGTTCTAGCAGCATTGGCAGTAGATGGAGAGAGCCACAACTATGGATGCGTAAGCGTATCTGAGGGACCTAGCTCCTTCAAATGGCGCTATGGCTATGCACAGGGCGTTCTATCTGTAGATCCAGAGGCTAAGTTCGCATACAACTATGTATATGGATACTCAGAGGTCAACCTTTCTTATGAGATTGCTCTTCAGCAATATGAGCTTGGATGTAGGTTCATCAATGGCTGTGCAGCAGGAGGAGATGCAGGTGTGTTTGCAGCAGCTAAAGAGAAGGGCTTCTATACATCAGGTCAGGATATCGATGAGACAAGTGCAGATAACCCATATATCATCTCAAGCCAGCTAAAGGCAGCAGACGTATCTGTAGAGTATTTGATTGACGAATATATGAATGGCAGATGGTCAAGCGAGAATGAGTATCTTGGTGTTGCAGAGGGTGCTATCGGTGCTATCTGGGCTACAAGAGATTCTGAGATCTCTACAAGAAATGCGGCGCTTACAGATGCTAAGATCGCTAAAGTAAAGCAGGCAGTAGAGGATATCAAGAGCGGAAAGATCGATATGAGAAATATTCCAGCTGAAAGCTCTGTCAGCATTCCAATGATCAGTCGTTAGTTTTATGTATTAAGCATTCATGGGAGTCTCTTTCATGGATGCTTCTTTTTATGGACATAGATGATGCTTATAAGAATGAACAACATAACCAAGACCTTTGGTCCCTTGGTTGCAAATGATAATGTTAATCTGACTCTTAATAAGGGTGAGATACTTGCCGTTGTTGGAGAAAATGGAGCAGGAAAGAGCACCTTGATGAAGATACTCTATGGGCTTCAAAGCTATGATAGCGGAGAGATATTGATAAACGAGAAGCCTGTAAGCTTTCACTCTCCATCTGATGCTATAGCAAATGGAATAGGAATGGTGCAGCAGCACTTCATGCTTTTCCCTCCATATACTGCAGCAGAGAACATTGTCTATGCGCATGAAAAGAAGAGAGGTATTTTCTTTGACAGAAAGAAATCCGTAAAGGCTGTTGAAGAGATATGCGGAAGGTATGGATTATACGTAGACCCAAATAAGAGAGTTTCAGATTGTTCTGTTGGAATACAGCAAAGAATTGAGATACTCAAGGTTCTCTATCAGGGGGTAGATATAATAATATTCGACGAGCCCTCTGCTGTATTGACGCCCCAGGAGGTCGATGAGCTCTTAGCTACTATACTAGATCTGAAAAAAGCTGGAAAAAGCATAATACTGATTACTCATAAGCTTAATGAGGTCATGGCTGTTGCAGATAGAGTGATGGTTATGAGAAGCGGCAGGGTAGTTAAAGAGATGTATAAAGAAGATACATCAATTGATGAGATGTCGCTATTGATGGTTGGTCATCGCTTAGCTGAGAGAGTTATTGCACCACCAAAGGCTGGTGAAACAGTTCTCAATATTGAGAAGCTTGTTTTGAAGGGAAATGGCGGCAAGAATATTCTTGATGAGCTTTCCTTACATGTTGATGGAGGTGAGATAGTCGGAATAGCTGGAGTATCAGGAAATGGACAGAGCGAGCTTATTGAGGCTATTACAGGCCTGAAGAAATACAATAGCGGAAAAATTGAAATTGCCTCACATGATATCTCAGGGCTCTCTGTCAAGGAAATAAGAAATGCAGGCTGTGCATGTATTCCAGAGGATCGCTACTATTGGGGAAGCGCATCTGAGGCCTCTCTTGAAGAGAATTGCATAATGGCACATCAAAATGATGAGAAAATCCTGAAGAAGGGCCTTTTGAGTGCCAAGGAAGTGACTTCCTTTTCAGAGGAGATAATGAAGGACTTCGATGTCAGATATACATCCTCAAAGCAGAATATGAAGGATCTCTCAGGAGGAAATGCACAAAAGCTTATTGTAGCTAGAGAGATGGCTCAGTCATCTCCTCTTTTGATAGCCGCAGAGCCAACTAGAGGTATAGATATCGGGGCTATAGACTACATTCATGGAAAACTTCTTGAAAAGAGGGATAGGGGAGATGGAATTCTTCTGATTTCCTCTGAGCTTACTGAAATAATGGAACTCAGTGACAGGATATATGTCATATATGAGGGTCATATTGCAGGAGAGTTTACAAGAGAGAGTGCAACAAGTGAAGGTATAGGTATTTTGATGATGGGAGGTAAACTCAATGGCTAAAAGCATCTCAGAAAAGAATAGGATAATGCAATCTGTGCTTACTCCTATTGCTGCTATTTTGATAGGTCTTCTAGTTGGTGCTCTCATAATGATAGCTGTTGGAACAAATCCTTTATTTGCATATAAGGAGATGTTTGGAAAGTCCTTCTTCAACGCGTATTATCTTGGACAGACTATTGTAAGAAGTGCGCCTATAATGCTTGCAGGCGTTGCAGCAGCTGTAGCATGGAGAGCTGGATATATAAATCTTGGAATGCAAAGCCAAATGTGCGTTGGAGGACTAGCGGCAGCCTTAGTTGCTCTCTTTTTCCCAATCAAGGCATGGTGGGTGACAATAATAGCATTCGGTGCAGGTATGGCAACTGGCGCCATTTGGGCCTTGATACCTACATGGCTATACCATAAATGCAATGCATCGATTGTAATAACTACTCTTATGATGAACTATGCAACAAACTTCCTAACAGATTACTTTGTTGCATATCCTATAAAGGATAGCGCAGGTGATGGTCTTGCACTGCAATCTCCGCAGATAGCTCAGTGCATGAGATTCTATCGCTTCTCGAAGAAGAATGCTATGAACACAAGCGTCTTTTTAGCTATTGCTGTTGTTATATTGATTTATTTCTATCTTAAGAAATCAAAGTTCGGATATGAATCCAAAATAACAGGGCTCAATCCTAAGTTTGCAGAGTATGGTGGAATAAACTCCAAGAAGCTTCTTTTCAAGACTATGGCACTATCTGGAGCCTTATGCGGATTTGCAGCATGTATCGAGATATTTGGTGCTCGCTATCGCTATATAAATGCAATGTTTACCTCAACTAGCTACTCTTGGACAGGTCTTATGGCGATGCTTATCGCATCCTATAACCCATTGATGACTATGGTTTACAGCGTATTTTTATCTGGACTTACTATAGGAGGACAGGCGCTTCAGAGATCAGTTGGCCTTCCAATGCAGATTTCAGAGATTATCCAAGGTGTAATTACAGTATTTGTATCTGTTAAGGTTATGTTTGATTTCAGCTGGATGTTCAGAAGGAAAGATAAGAGAGAGGGAGGCACAAAATGAATGCAATGTATATCGCAGCTGTAATAAATTCTGCTTTTCGCTATGCATCTCCTGTTTTGATTGCTGCACTGGGAAGCATCATATGCTCTAAGTGTAATGTCTTCAACGTAGCACTTGAGGGGCAGATGCTTATCTCATCCTTTTGCGCAATAGTAGTCAACTACTATACTAATAATGTCTTTTTGAGCGTGCTTGGCGGAATAGCTGGAGGCATGGCGCTTTCAATGCTTGTAGCCTTTCTTCAGATTACGCTTCAGGTCAGAGATATGGTTGTAGGTACAGCACTCAATATTCTTGCTCAAAGCGTTACTTCCTTTGGAATGCAATTGATATTCAAAACAAGGGGTACTATACAAGGCTATGGAATGGTATCCCTTCCAAGATTCAGCTTGAAGTTCGGTAAGCTAGCATTTCTTAATAGAGTATTTGAATCTCTTAGTATATTTGACTTCCTTGGCTATATATTAGCTGTATTGGTATTCATCTATATCTATAAGACTATTGGAGGTTTCCATCTTGCATCAGTTGGAATAAGAGCAGATGCTGCAGAAAGCTTAGGCATAAAGGCTAAGAGAACCCAGATATTGGCTATAATTGCATCAGGAATATTCTGCGGTATTGCAGGCGTTGCGCAATGCATGGGCTCAATTACAGTATTTGTAGAGAATATGACAGCAGGAAGAGGCTGGATAGCAACTGGAGCTGCCTCTATGGCTCAGAACCATCCTCTTGTTGTAGTGCTTACATCATTGTTCTTTGGTGCTACAATATCGCTCTCGAAAACCTTGCAGGCATATATAAATTCGTATTTTACAGAGTCTTTCCCTTATATATGCACAGTAGTAGCCATAGCTATCTATGGCGCAATTGAGAAGAGAAAGAAGAATTTGAGGAGAATAAATGGAAAACTATAAGAAGATCAGAGAGGATATCGTAGAGTATGCTCGTCTTATGTATGACGAGAAGCTTGTATCTGCAACAAGCGGCAATATAAGCATAAGATTGCCAGATAATAGAAATGCCTTTGCAATTACTCCAAGCTCTGAGAGCTATTCAAGAATGAGTCCAGATAGAATTGTAATGATGACAATTGATGGAGAGCTTCTATATTGTCCAGAGGGAGGTCGTCCATCCTCTGAGTGGAAGATGCATGCAGCCCTTTATAAGAATAAGAGCGATGTGGATGCTATAGTTCATACACACTCTCCATATGCTACTGCCTTTGCAGTTGATAGAGAGACTATACCTATGATTCTAATTGAGATGAAACCTTGGCTTGGTGGAGAGATTCCTCTCTCTGAGTATGCTCCGGCAGGCTCTGCTGAGCTAGGTGTCAATGTGTCTAGAGATATTGGAGATAAGGGCGGCTGCCTTCTTGCAAACCATGGGGTAGTTGCTGTTGCGAAGGATATAGAGCTTGCATATGTAAGAGCTTCATATATTGAGGATGCTGCAAAGATTTATCATATGGCTAGAGCTGTTGGAAAGCCTGTAATTATTGGTTAAGGAGAAGGGTATGGAAAAGGGTTATACATACGAATTTTATACAGAAGCTGCAGCTTACATCAAAGAGAGAATTGAGAAGACTCCTGATGTTGCTATAATCCTCGGAACTGGATGTGCTCCATTTGCAGAGAAGATAAAGAATCCAGTAGTCATTTCATATAAGGATATTCCAAACTTTCCTATTACGACTAATCCATCACATGCAGGAAAGATGATTATCGGCTATGTTGATGATAAGTATGTACTCGCAATGAGCGGAAGATTCCACTTCTATGAGGGCTATACTATGGAGGAACTCAATATTCCTGTTCATGTTCTATATGTTTTAGGAGTAAAGACCTTGATGCTTACAAATGCTGCAGGCTCATGCAATCCTGATATGCAGCCTGGTGATGCTATGATTATCTCAGATCATATCAAGCTATATGGAGGAAGCCCTATGAGAGGCCCAAATGTTCCTGAGCTTGGTCCAAGATTCTTCGGCGTAAGTGATTTATATACGAGGGCCATAAGAGAAAAGGCCAGAGAGTGTGCTAAAAGAGCTAAGCTAAAGGTACATGAAGGAGTATATATGTTCTTTCCTGGTCCTCAATTTGAGACAGCTGCAGAGATTAAAGCTGCAAGAGTGCTCGGTGCTGATGCTGTTGGAATGAGCACTGTAACGGAGGCGCTGACAGCAGCTCATTCGGCTATGAAGCTATTTGGCGTTGCATTGATTACGAATATGGCAACTGGCATGGTTGAGAATGTAGATGGCTCTGAGGTTGATTCTGTTGCTAAGAGCGCTGCTCCTGCATTCTCTGCATTCCTTGAAGATGTAATCAAGTCATTATAGGAGTTAATATGTCTATTTTATTTAAGAATGCGAAGATACTCTCTACTGAGAATGGGGAATTTAAGGTAATAGAAAATGGCTATTTAGGTGTAAATGGCGATAAGATTGATTATATTGGTAAGGATAAACCTTCTAAATGCTATGATGAAGAGAAGGATATGTATAACAAGCTTCTTATGCCAGGGCTTGTAAATACACATGGCCATACAGCTATGAATCTTTTAAGAGGAATCGGCAATGATCTTCCTCTTCAGGAATGGCTCCATTTGATATGGCCAATTGAAGATATGATGAGAGATGAAGAGTTCTCATCAGGTATGGATATGGCAATACTTGAGATGCTCGCATCTGGCACTACTTCCTTCTGTGATATGTATATGCATCCAATGGTTACTCAAAAAAGCATTGAGAGAAGCGGTATAAAAGCAAACCTTACTAGAGTTGTTATGGGTGGAAGTGATGATACAGATTATCTTACATTCCCAAACAGAGTTGAGGCTATTGAGTTTTATAAGAGCTATAATGGTGCATTTGATGACCGCTTGCATGTTGATTGGGGTGTTCATGCAGAGTATACGATAAGCGAGAGACTTGCCTCTGCATTTGCAGATGAGATAAAGACATACGGCGGAAGACTGCATATACATCTTGCTGAGACTAAGAGAGAGGTCGATGAGTGCATAGGGAGAAGAGGAAAGAGCCCTGTAAGGTGGTTCAATGATCTAGGCTTCTTTGATATCCCTACATATGCAGCTCACTCTGTATGGGTTTCAGACGAGGATCTTGCTATAATGAAGGAGAAGGGTGTCAGTCCCGTTCATAATCCATCAAGCAACATGAAGCTTGGTAGTGGCTTTGCTCCTGTTGCTAAGATGCTTTCTCTTGGACTCAATGTTGGTCTTGGCACAGATGGATGCGCAAGCAATAACAATCTCAATATGTTTGAAGAGATGCATCTTGCATCAATCATACATAATGGATATACAGGAGATCCTACCTTGATGAAGCCTTATGAGGTTATAAGGATGGCAACAATA
Organism: Flexilinea sp.; assembly: GCA_963638635.1. Taxonomy (GTDB): domain Bacteria; phylum Spirochaetota; class Spirochaetia; order Sphaerochaetales; family Sphaerochaetaceae; genus Ornithospirochaeta. Next base: position 11,882 of record CAVHSB010000017.1, on the reverse strand, counting down.
AATGGCGCTAAGCTTCAGGGAAGAGCAGATACTGGATCTTTAGAGGTAGGAAAGAAGGCAGATATCATAGCTCTTGATATGGATAAGCCTCATTTGGTTCCTGATTATGATACTCTTGCTCTTATTGTATATTCCTCTCAGGGCAGCGATGTTGTAATGACTATGGTTGATGGAAGGATACTTTATGAGAATGGCGAATACTATACTCTCGATAAAGACAAAATTCTTTCTGAATATATGAAGTCATCTGATTATCTTTTCAAGGCCTGCCGTAAATGAAGAGGGAAGAGAGGTCCTTAACTAAAAACATATTTCTTTATTTTATGCCTATAGCACTTGGCTTTCTGCTTCAGCAAGCATATTCGATAGTAGATGGTCTAGTGCTTGGACATTTTGCCGGAGCTAAAGCACTTGCAGCTGTAAGCGGCTCTAATTCGACAATCATAAGCCTCGTTATAACTTTTTTTGCAGGTATTTCCTCCGGTCCCATGGTTTTGATAGCTCAGGCGTATGGGAAGGGTGATAAGAGAGAGGTCAAGAAGGTAGTTTCGAATGCATTGCTGCTTTCTCTCATCATAGGCTTTATATTCTTTCTCGCTATAGAGCTATTCTCAATGAATATCCATAGAGCTCTTAAAACCCCCGATGATATAATCAATGACTCTGTTAAGTATATAAAATGGTATTTTGTTGGAATGGTTCCAGCTCTCATCTTCACTATGGGAAGCAATATGCTTCGCTCCTTTGGAGAGGTTAAAAAACCTCTTATATTCCTTGCAATATGTACGCTATCGAATGCTATATTCGATATGCTATTCGTATTTATCATGGAGGATGCTATAAAGGCGGTTGCCATAGCCTCTGCTCTCTCGCAGCTCATTAGCGCACTGTTGATACTCTTCCCGCTGATGAGGCTTGATAAGGATATAGCTCTATCTCTTTCCTTTGATCCTTTTGTAATCAAGGCAGCTCTTAAGATAGGAATTCCAACAGCGCTTCAGAACTCAATGTACTTCATAACAGGTCTAATCATAAGCATTGCTATCAATAGACTTGGAACTGAGAGTGTTGCTGCTTGGGCCATATTCTACAAATATGATGGACTATATTGGGCTCTATCTAGCTCCTTCAATCTCGCTCTTACTGCGCTTAGCGGTCAATTCTATGGAGCTAAGGATGAGAGAACGCTTAGAGCTTCAGCTCTTAATGGCGTACTTTGCTATTTAGCAGTAGCACTTCCATTCTCTCTTATCCTCTTTATATTCCGCTATCCTTTATCAATGCTCTTTACATCGGAGATAAGTGTTGTCGAGGAGGCTTCAAGAATCATCGGCTATATAGCCTTGATGTATCCTACCTTTGCACTTACTGAGATCCTCGCTGCAATAATGAGAGGAACAGGAAACACATTTAGGCCAACCCTGATTACATTCTTAAGCATATTCGTACTTCGTTTAATGATGCTCTTCTTTATTGTTTTGAGAGCTCCATCAGACTTTGCTATTGCATGTTGCTACTTCATACCTTGGATAGCCTCGTCTGTATTGTTTGCACTTTATTACTTCTTAGGCTCATGGTTAAATAAAGAGGCTTTCGATGAGTAGATTCAATAAGACAAATATAAGAATAGGCCTGGTCCAGGGCTTCTATTGGATGGCATCCTGTGTCTTTGTGTCCTTCCTTGTAAGACTCTTATCTGGGTATGGCTACAACGACTACGAGAGCGGTATTGCGCTATCTGTGTCTGCATTTGCAGCGCTGACTGTACAGCCGCTTATAGGGAAGCTTGCAGATAAGGTAAGATATGTAAGCAAGCTTCTAGCTCTTTGCTTTCTTATCGCTATAGCCGGGGCGTTTAGCTTATCTCTTGTACATGAGAATAGAATCATTGCATACATTATAATTTTCATAGTCTTTGGCTCTTTTAGATCCTTAATCTATGTAATAGATCTCTGGAGCTTTGCAGCAGGAGGTGATGATGAGAGTTTCTCATATGGCTTTACACGCTCATTCGGTGCTGTATTCTATGCAATCTCTGCTCCATTTTATGGCAATGCTATAGATAAGTTCGGAATTGCGATAATAATCCCATGCTTCATCGTGATGTCTCTTATTGCTATGCTTATGGTGCTTATAGCTCCGAAATCACAGGTAGAGATGAAGGAGAAGAGTGGCATAAGACTCAAGGATGCTGTAAAGAAGCTTATTCTCAATAAGCACTATATGGTTCTTCTTATAAGCTACATGCTTATTGAGATGAGCGCTATTCCAGGACAGAACTATCTTACACGCAAGTTTGAGGTTCTAGGTGCTAGAGATATTTACACAGGCATAGCACTTCTTTTGATGGGACTGCTTCAGCTGCCGTCTCTCAATACCATAGATAGGCTTGGAAGAAGCTTTAAGGCTGAGCTATTGATCGGAGTTTCTCTGTTTGGGCTTTTGCTACGCACTGTAATCCTTGCCTTTGCAACTACCGCTATTGGCACTGTATGTGCATTCATTACAGAGCCCTTTGCCTTTGGCTTATACATAGGTGCAATACTTTTATATATGCATGAATACCTGGATGAGGATGTGATGTATTTCGGAACTACTCTCTACTCTGCTATTACAGGTGGCTTTGGAGGAATTGTCGGGAACTACATTGCAGGGCTTCTTGCGTCGAGGTATGGAATAATAACGATGCTTAAGTTCATGATTATTCCGGCTTTAATAGGCTTTTGCTTATATTCACTCAATATAATTATAGAAGGGAGAAGAGGTAATGCTTGATTTCTCATTGGAATTATCTACAAGGATTGTCTTCGGACGTGATTCTCTTTCAAAGCTTGGCAAGGAGGTATCAGCATTAGGTAAGCGACCTCTTTTGGTCTACGGTGGAGGCTCTGTAAAGAGAATCGGCCTCTATGATAAGGTCATTTCAATTTTGAAGAATGAAGAGCTTGAAGTGTTTGAGCTTGGCGGAGTATCTCCAAATCCAAGGATCGAGAGTGTAAGAGATGGCATCGAGATATGCAGAAGCAATGGCTGCGATTCTCTTATAGCTATTGGAGGCGGAAGCGTATTAGATTGTACTAAGGCTATAGGCGTCGGAGCTTGCTATAGCGGTGATGTATGGGACTTCTATACAGGGAAGGCAACGCCAAAGGAGACCTTGCCGCTTATCTCTGTATTGACTATGGCTGGAACAGGCTCTGAGATGTCAGATTGCTCTGTTATATCAGATATGAGCATCAATAGAAAGCTTGTGCTTTCATCTCCTCTATGCAGGCCAAAGGCATCTTTCATGGATCCAACTATTACCTTCTCTTTACCTAGAAAGCATACAGCTGCAGGAATTGCAGATGCTTATTCTCACGCTATGGAATCGTATTTTACAAATGTTCCATCAGCAGCGCTTCAAAGCAGATATGGCGAGGGAACTATGAATACGCTATATAATGCAGCAAGGGTTTTGATGAAGAGCCCTGAGGATTATGATGCTAGGGCAAATGTGATGTGGGCAAGTACCTGGGCAATCAATGGAATGCTCTCTGAGGGCAATGGCGTTCAATGGAGCATGCATCCTCTAGAGCATGAGCTATCTGCATACTACGACATAACTCATGGAGTAGGTCTTGCAATAATAATACCTGCATGGATGAGATGGATGCTCAGAGAGGAGAATGCTTGGAGATATAAGGAATATGTAAGAGGAGTATTCTTCGAGGATGTATCTAGGCTTTCTGATATGGAGGCTGCAGAGCTCGCGATAAAGAGAACTGAAGAGTTTATGGAGCTTCTTGAGATGCCGAAGCATTTGAGGGATGTTGGCATCGAGCATGATATGCTTCCTGTTATGGCATCGAATATTCCAGATAAGCCAAACGCCTTCATGCCACTTTCAAAGAAAGAGTATCTCGAGATATATGAGCTTGCATATTGACCCCTTTTCACTTTGAGAATATTTCAATATCTTAATAAAACCTATCTTATTGGTTGGTTTTGGTAGAAAATGGATAGCAGCATATTAGCTTTGATAATAGATTCTTTCTGGAAGATATTGAAGCCAGGATTAAGGCTTACTGTGCCTCTGACTTTGATATCCTTTTCGCTTGCGCTTGTAATAGCAACAATAACAGCGTTAGTCCAATTTGCTAGGGTTCCGGTTTTGAAGACTCTTGCACGTTTCTATATCTGGGTAATAAGGGGAACTCCGGTGCTTGTGCAGCTCTTCGTTGTCTTCTATGGTCTTCCCAGAGTTGGTATATTGATAGATCCCTTTCCTGCTGCTGTAATAGTCTTCTCAATCAATGAGGGTGCATATTGCGCTGAGACTATAAGAGCGGCCTTGGAGTCTGTTCCAAGAGGCCAATTTGAGGCTGGAGAGTGTGTGGGACTATCGTATCTTCAGATAATAAGAAGGATAATGCTTCCTCAGGCATTGAGAACAGCATTCCCAACCCTATTCAATTCACTTATTGGAATGGTCAAGGATACATCGCTTGCTGCAAATATAACTGTTGCAGAGATGTTCATGCAAGCGCAGCGCATAGTTGCGAGAACCTATGAGCCTCTTGTTATCTATATTGAGCTTGGCTTTATATATTTGATGCTATGCACAGTACTTACAAAGCTTCAGCATTTTGGGGAGAAACGCCTTAATAGACACATGGAGGCCGATAGCTGATGATTTTAGAGATAAAGAACATAAAGAAGCGCTTTGGTGCTTTAGAAGTACTTAAGGGTGTAGATGCTGCAATAGATAAGGGTGAGGTAGTTGCTCTTCTAGGTCCTAGCGGCTCAGGTAAGACTACGCTGTTAAGATGTGCTAACTTTCTTGAAAGAGCAGATGAAGGTCAGCTCTCCTTCAAGGGAGAGGTGCATGATCTTAAGACAATCAAGAAGCATGATATACTCTCAATCAGAAAGCATACAGGCTTTGTATTCCAAAGCTATAACCTATTTCTCAATAAGACAGCTCTTGAGAACGTTACAGAGGGTCTCATTGTTGCACGCCATATGAATAAGAAGGATGCAATAGATAAGGCACGTGATGCGCTTTCTAAGGTAGGTATGCTTGATAAGGAGCTTTCATATCCTGTAAAGCTATCTGGAGGCCAGATGCAGCGTGTAGCAATTGCGCGAGCAATAGCGACAGATCCGGATTTGATATACTTTGATGAGCCTACTAGCGCATTGGATCCGGAGCTTACCGGAGAGGTTCTATCAGTAATAAGAGAGCTTGCAGATGATGGGATGACCATGTTCATTGTCACTCATGAGATGGCATTTGCTAAGGCTGTTGCAGATAGAGTCATCTTCATGGATGAGGGAGTAATCGCAGAAGAAGGTAGCGCTAAGGAGTTCTTTGAGAATCCAAAGAATCCAAGAACAATTGAATTTCTGAAACTTTTAAATAAGGAGCATAACCAATGAAAAGAATCACTTTATTGATGTTGATTTCACTTTCCTTTTCTTTGCTTTTCGCAGCTGGTTCTAAGGAGAAGAGTACAGGAGATCTTCTTGAGAGAATCAAAGCAAAGGGAGAGGTTACTATAGCTATGGAAGGTACATGGGCACCTTGGACATTCCATGATGAGAAGGACAATCTCATTGGATACGATACAGAGGTCGGCGAGGCTATAGCTAAGAAGCTTGGTGTTAAGGCTGTATTCATTGAGGGAGAATGGGATGGGCTCTTATCTGGTCTAGATGCAGGTCGTTATGATCTTATGATCAATGGTGTTGATGTAACACCAGAGAGAAGTGCTAAATACGATTTCTCAATCCCATATGCATATAATAAGATTGCTGTAATCGTAAAGGGAGACAATGAGTCAATCAGCAGTCTTGAAGATCTAAAGGGCAAGAAGACAGCAAATACTATTTCCAGCACGTATGCAGAGATAGCAGAGAGCTATGGTGCAACTGTAACTGGCGTTGACGATCTTAATCAGACCTTTGAGCTTCTATTTGCAGGGCGTGTAGACGCAACACTAAACTCTGAGGTTTCTTATTATGATTATATGAAGGTGCATCCAAATGCAGATGCTAAGATTGCAGCATTGACACCAGATGCTACTGCTGTTGCTATACCAATTAAGAAAGGGGAAGATACCAAAACACTTAGAGAGGCAGTTGATAAAGCACTAGAGGAGCTAAAAGAGGATGGGACATTAACAGCTTTATCTATAAAGTATTTCGGAGTTGATATCTCAAGTAAGTAGGCGCAATATCAAAGAGCTGTGATGAAAAGTCATGGCTCTTTTTATGCTGAATTCCTGCTTGAAAGCCTGAGCTTTTCAGAAGTCTTTTCCTTCTTTCATGAATTTTATGAGATTGACGTGCTTTATACCGTTTCTTTTCTGAGTGAGTTCATCTATTGTCATGATATACCGTGGATAGTTATCCCAGGTTATCATTTCTAGTGGCCTGTATTCTCTTTCCTCTGTTTCAATGCTATCAAGGATGCGATAGGCTACCTGGACATAAGCATAATCATTCTCTTTGTTTCTTAGGATGAAATCACACTCGAATTTTCCGAATCTTCCTATGCTGATGCTATAGCCATGAGTTAAGGCATAATTATGAACAATGTTTTCTAGTACTGGGCCATAATTGATTCTCTTGTCAGTTCTGGTCGCATAATAGAATGAAAGATCCGATAGATAATACTTTTTATATCCAAGCATTGCCTTTCTTGATTTCATATCAAATCGGTCACAGCGTATCAATATATTTGCTTTTTCAAGAGCATTGATATACTTAGATGCTGTTTCGATTTTGATCTTTATGCCTTTATTATTTAAATCCTCTACGATATTCGAAAGATTCGTATTAGCTCCAAAGTTAGCGATAAAGTATTCCATGATTACATCGAATGCCACTCTATTCCTGATTTTAAGCCTTGAACGTATATCTTTCTGAAAGATTTCTTCTATCAGATTTTCTGTATATTGCCTTCTTGCATCCTCGGTTATCAGTTTGAGTGAGTAAGGAAAGCCACCATCGTATATGTAAGATGTAAGCTCGTCAGAATCATTTTGAAGCGGTATACCCAAAAACTCCTTCATTGCTAGATATTCTTCATAGGTCAAAGGATACATATCAAGCTTTATATAGCGTCCTGTAAGCTTTGTAGCGAGCTCTCCGCTTAAGAGATATGAGTTGGATCCTGTTATGAAAATAGACACATCGCCTTCTTCTCTCCATGCATTGATTACGGTCTCAAAGTTTTTGATGTTCTGTATCTCATCTATGAACAGGTATTTCTTCCCTTTAGCTGTTGCATTCTTTTCAATTAATTCATCCAGCTGCTTTGCGCTTGCTATATCATAATAGGGTCGTTTATCAAGGTTGAAGTACAGTATATTGTCTTCAGAGACACCACTAGCTAAAAGTTCCTTCATAACCATGTGCATCAAGGAGCTCTTTCCACACCGTCTAACACCAGTGATTACTTTTATAAGCTCTGTTTCGTGGTAGAAGCCTCTGATTTTCTTAAGATATTTCTCTCGGAAAAATAAATCATTTTGCAGTTCTATCTTCATAATATATTTCCTTGAGTATATGGTAGTGTAATTATCCCTTGTTTGTCAAAAATAAGGGTGATAGTTTAGTAGATTGATTCCATAGAACCCCCCTTAAAAACAATTAACGGGCATGGTTTTATTGATGTTAACTTAAGAAGCAGATACAAATAAGGATAGGGAATAATTGAAACTAGAAGTGTGGGGGGTAGCAATAAATGATAGGTATTTCTTTAACTTCCAAAACAATCTAGATATAAGAGAGTTGAAGCACAAAATCGGAAGTGAAGTATCTGCAATTAAACTATACCCATACAATATGGTTTGGAAGGGAGACGGAGTACAAAACGCCAGCTGAGCTGATTGCTGCCATAGATGATTACATTGACTGGTACAATAATAAGAGGATTCAGCATGATTTAAAGGGAATGACTCCTTTACAATACAGAAGGAGCTTGGCGATAATAAAGTAGCTTAAAGTTCTTAGTCCAACTTTTGGGGTTCAGTACACTTTTGCATCCTCTGTGGTTAACTGCAACTAACATGGAGAGTACTCTGTTTTTCTTGCTAATTTCTTTCTGTATCAATAGTAATAGAGTATTATCAATAGTCTAAGTTGCAGAAAATGCAACAAAGTTTCATTATTTATTAGTTGAAAGCAATGGGTAACTGCGATATTCTTAAAAATGGTGTAAAAGCACCAATATTCGAATATTCAAAATTGGAGTGTGATTAAATGGCAGACAAGAAAATGGTTACCATTGATGGAAACACCGCTGCTGCGCATATAGCATATGCTTTCAGTGATGTTGCCGCAATTTACCCAATTACTCCGTCATCACCTATGGGTGAGTATGCAGAGCAGTGGTCCTCTATGGGTATGGAGAACCTTTGGGGCAAGAAAGTAGATATCATGGAGATGCAATCAGAGGCTGGTGCAGCTGGTGCAGTTCATGGTTCTCTCGCAGCTGGTGCATTGACAACTACATTCACTGCATCACAGGGTCTTCTTTTGATGATTCCTAACATGTATAAAATTGCTGGAGAGATGATTCCTACAGTATTCCACGTATCAGCAAGAGCTATTGCAGCTCAGTCACTGTCTATCTTCGGTGACCACTCTGATGTTATGGCTTGCCGTAACACAGGTTTTGCAATGACATGTGCTTCTTCTATTCAGGAGACAATGGATATTGCTCTTGTAGCTCATCTTTCAACACTTGAGTCTCAGGTTCCTTTCCTCAACTTCTTCGATGGATTCAGAACATCTCATGAGATTCAGAAGGTAGAGCAGATTTCCTATGACGATATCAGAACTATCGTTGATGAGAAGTATATCGAGCGCTTCAGAGCTAGAGCACAGCGTCCAGAGCATCCTATGACTAAGGTTGCAGCTCAGAACGAAGACGTTTACTTCCAGGGAAGAGAAACAGTTAACAAGTACTTCGACGAGGTTCCAGCTATCGTTCAGAAGTATATGGATAAGGTTGCATCAATCACTGGCAGACAGTACCACCTATTTGATTATGTAGGTGCAGCAGATGCTGAGAATGTTGTAATCGTAATGGGTAGTGCAGCAGACACCTTCGAGTGGGTTGTTGACTATCTCAATAAGAAGGGTGCTAAGGTTGGTCTTCTCAAGGTAAGACTTTACAGACCTTTCTCTGCAGAGCACTTTGTTGCAGCTCTTCCAAAGAGCGTTAAGAAGATTGCTGTTCTTGATAGAACTAAGGAAATCGGAGCAACAGGTGAGCCACTATATCTTGATGTTGTTGCAGCTCTCAATCAGATGGGCAGAAACGGAATCAAGGTTATCGGTGGTAGATATGGTCTATCTTCTAAGGACTTTACTCCTACACACGCTAAGAGCGTATATGACTTCCTCGCAACAGACAATTGCTGGCACAACTTCACAGTTGGTATCAACGATGATGTAACAGGTAAGTCAATAAAGATCTCTGATGAGAAGATCGATGTAACACCAAAGGGCGTTGTATCTTGCATGTTCTGGGGTCTTGGATCAGATGGTACTGTAGGTGCTAACAAGAACTCTATTAAGATTATTGGAGACAATACAAACCAGAATGCTCAGGCATATTTCGCATATGACTCAAAGAAGTCTGGTGGTATTACTATCTCTCACTTGAGATTCGGCGAAGGCAAGCTTGATATGCCATGGCTCATCGACCATGCTGATTTTGTAGCTTGTCATAACCCTGCTTATATCGGCAGATATGATATGCTTTCAGCTCTTAAGAAGGGTGGTGTATTCCTACTTAACTCTCAGATTCCTTCAGATGAAGTATTTGAGCACCTTACAAGAGATGAGCAGGAGCAGATTATCAACAAGAAGATCCGCTTCTATAACATTGATGCATTGAAGATTGCTCGTGCAGTTGGTCTTGGCTCAAGAATCAACACAGTAATGCAGGCTGCATTCTTTGCTATTGCTAACGTTCTTCCTCATGATGAGGCTATTGAGCTTATCAAGAAGTACATCAAGAAGACATTCTTGAAGAAGGGCGAAGAGATTGTTCAGAAGAACTGGGCTGCTGTTGATGCTGCTGAGGCTGCACTTGTAGAGGTTAAGGTTCCAGAGAAGATCACAAAGAGCTATGAGCCAAAGAGACTCATTCCAGAAGATGCTGATGAATTCACAAAGAACATCATCGAGCCTATCATGCATCTACAGGGCAATGACATTCCTGTATCTGCTATGTCATATGATGGCAAGCTTCCTACTGGAACAGCTAAGCTTGAGAAGAGAGGCGTTGCAGCATTCGTTCCTCATTGGGACAGCACAAAGTGTATCCAGTGTAACCAGTGTGTACAGTCATGCCCACACGCTGCTATCAGATCAAAGCAGATTACACCAGAGGATGTAGCTAAGGCTCCAGAGGGATTCACAGTAATCAAGTCAAATACAAAGAATGAGAGAAATCTCCAGTTCAGAATCCAGGTATATACAGAGGATTGTCAGGGCTGTGGCGTTTGTGTTGAGGCTTGTCCTGCTAAAGAAAAAGCTCTTGATATGGTACCTGTACAGGGTGAGAGAGATAATGGCGAGATTGAGAAGGCTACATATTTTGAGAACCTCACATGGGATAACCTCGATGGTCTCAATATGAATACTGTTAAGGGCCTTATGTTCAAGCAGCCTCTATTCGAGTTCTCAGGTGCTTGTGCTGGTTGTGGTGAAACTCCTTATGTTAAGATGCTTTCACAGATCTGTGGTGAGAGAGCAATCATTGCTAACGCAACTGGCTGTTCTTCAATCTATTCTGGCACATTCCCAACAATCCCATACACAAAGAGACCTGATGGACGTGGTCCAGCTTGGGGTAACTCACTCTTTGAGGATAACGCAGAGTATGGC
>CAVHSB010000017.1:0-982 GCA_963638635.1 Flexilinea sp. | reverse complement strand
GGCTTAGGCATGCGCCTCGCTGTTGATTCTAACAGACATCTATTGAAGATGAAGGCAGATGCTCTTATTGCTAAGGGATGCTCAAGTGAGCTTAAGGCTGCTATTGAGAAGTGCTATGACCTATGGTCAGACACAACAGAGGCTTCTATCACAGCAGAGAAGGAAGTTCAGGCTCTATTGAAGAATGAGAAGCCTGCTGATGCTGAGGCTAAGGCTCTTCTTGATAAGATTGTTGAGCTCCAGGATTACTTCTCAGAGAAGAATGTGCTTATCATCGGTGGTGATGGCTGGGCATACGATATCGGCTACGGTGGTGTAGACCATGTTGTTGCTTCTGGCAAGAACGTAACTATCCTCGTTCTCGATACTGAGGTTTACTCTAATACAGGTGGACAGGCTTCTAAGGCTACTCCTATTGCTGCAGTTGCTAAGTTTGCTAATGCTGGTAAGCAGGTTGGTAAGAAGAATATGGGCTTCATGTGTATGACATATGGTTATGTATATGTTGCATCCTGTGCTCTTGGCTATAATAGACAGCAGGCTCAGAAGTGCTTGCAGGAAGCTGTTGCTTACAATGGTCCTTCAATCGTATTCTGCTATGCTCCATGTATCAACCATGGTATCAACATGAGATACTCTCAGGTTGAAGCTAAGAAGGCTGTTGAAGCTGGCTACTGGCCTCTATATCGCTTCAACCCAGCTGCTGAAAAGGGCAAGAAGTTTACTTGGGAGACTAAACAGGCAATTGGTGACTATGAGACATTCATCAAGGGTGAGACAAGATACGCTTCTCTCTACAAGACTAACCCAGAGCACGCAGATGAACTCTTTGCAAAGAGTGCTGCAGATGCTGCTGAGCGTCTATCATTCTATGAGAAGTGCGGTAACGCTCTTGGCGAGATTCTCTAAGCTTTCATTAGAATTAATATCGGACCAGGTCTTCGGATCTGGTCTTTTTTTGCATCAAGCTTTCAGCTAATTC
>CAVHSB010000016.1:9554-21453 GCA_963638635.1 Flexilinea sp. | reverse complement strand
CTCTATGCTGATGATTGGTGGAATGGAAAGACTATAACAGCAATCAGATATGATGGGCTAGAGAATGTATCTGCGAAGAGCGTTGATGGCATTGTATCAAAATATGTAGGTCAGGCTTATACAGATGAGCTATATAATGATATGAGCGATGCGCTATATAACTCTTCATGGCTGAGCTACTTCTATGGTGAGGCTACAGCAGAAGGTGATGATATGAACCTTGTTCTCGTGCTTCATATCTATGAGAATCCAAAGGTTGAATCCATTGATGTTGTTGGAAATAGCAAGCTTAAGAGAAAGACGATTCTTGACTCTCAATCTGTATCTATTGATTCCTATGTAAGAGTTTTAAGCTTCAACAGCGATGCTGATGATATAAAGAATACATACCTTTCAAAGGGCTATAAGGATGCTACGGTAAAGGCTTCCTATACTCTCGATGAAGCTACAAATAAGATAAAGCTTACTTATGAGATAGAAGAGGGTAAGCAATTCAAGATAAGAGAGATTTTATATGATGGTGTCACAGGTCTTACAGCAAAGGAGCTTAATAAGACTTTGACTAGCAAGGCAAAATCCTTCTTCAATTCAGGAAACTACCAGGTTTCCAACATTGAAAGTGATAAGAGCGCTATCATAAGCTACTATGCAACCAAGGGCTATCCTGATGCTAAGATCCTCGACGTCGTTACAGCTGAGACTGGAGAGGAGACAGAGGATGTAGTATATCTTTCTATCACCTTCAAGGTGGAGGAGGGTAGGTTCTATACTCTTGGAAAGGTAGAGATCACTGGAAACGAGGTATATTCCTATGATGATTTGATGGCTACTACAACACTTCATCAAAGTGCTGCATATAATAGCAATGATATCTCATCTCTTGTTGAGAATATTGCAGTTCTATATTCAGATAATGGTTATATCTTTGCTAATCTCAACTCATTTGAGAAGAGAAACGATGATGGCTCAATTGATGTATCTATAAACGTAGCAGAGGGGCCACAGGCTGTCATTGAAGAGGTCGTGATCTCAGGAATGACAAAGACTAAGCCATATGTATTTGAGAGAGAAGTAACAACTAAGGTAGGCGATGTATTCTCTCGTGCAGCTGCTATAAAGAGCCAGCAGAATATTATGAACACATCCCTTGTTTCAAATATCAAGATGAATCTTCAGCAGGGGAAAAGCGAGAATGGCGTCATTGTTGAGTATATAGTTGAAGAGGGTAACCAGATGGAGCTTCAATTCGGTGCAACCTTTGGAAGCACCTCAGAGGGTTTTCCCGTATCTGGGTTTCTTCAATGGTCCGATAAGAATATATTCGGAACTGGCAGGGATCTATCCATCTCCACAACACTTTCTCCCACTACACAGTCGCTTTCTCTTGGACTCTCTGATGATTGGGTCGGAGATAAGAGATGGTCTAATGGAGTCTCTATATCTGTTGAGAGAAATGTAAGAAGCAGCGTTCTTCAGAAGAATCCTCACTCAGATTACTATGATGGAAGAGATAAGGAAAAGGCAACCTTCCCTCTTGGCTATACAAACGCTAATGATTGGTATAATTTGAAGGTAACTCCATCTGCTTCTAATCTCATGAGCTATGACTACTATAGAGTAGCTGTTGGCTATAACACAGGCTATACCTTTGCATGGAATCCAGGCTCCTTGACAGTATCTGGCGGTATTTCAATTGGCCTGAATCACGCAGTCTATGACTCTAATTATGATCCTTACGAGGCTCTGATTAAGAAGTATCATGATGGATGGCAGTTCTCAAATAAGCTATCGCTCTCATTGACCTGGGATGCTAGAGATCTTAAGAAGAATACAACAAAGGGCTATATGGTTTCTGGAAGCTATACATATGCAGGCGGCTTCCTCGGAGGCCTTTCAGATTATAACCAGCTTTCTCTCTCCCTCTCTGCATACCATGCATTATGCACATTCCATAAAGGAGAGGATGACCAGAAATCTGTAGTTCTATCTGGTACAAGCAATGTAAGCTTCATTCTCGATCAATTCTGGAATAGTGGTGATGGCTGGAGCTGGCATGATCCACATGATGGTGCTACTCGCTATGAGCTATTGTATATTGATGGGATGAATATCGGAAGAGGCTTCACAAGCAGCGATGATGAGTTCTACTACAATACATTCCTATGGCATAACCAGGTAGAGCTTACATATCCTCTTGTTAAGAATGTAATGGCACTAGAGGGCTTTGTGTCAGCAACTGGTGCACTGCAGGATCTTGAGGAACTTAATAAATTCAGCAATATCAATTGGTACTTTGCAGGCGGTGTTGGAATAAAGATGCAGATTCCAGGCTTCCCTCTTGGACTTTATCTTGTGAAGAATGCTACACTTAGGTCCTCAGAGAGCTGGTCTTGGGAATCTGGATATATCTTCCATAACGATAACAGATCTGGTTCTGGCATGAAGATTGTCCTCGCAATCACAACATCTCTCTATTGATATTATGGAAGAGAAGAATGAGAAGCTGACGCCGATGATGCGTCAGTATATGGATATTAAGAAAGAGCATCAGGATAAGGTGCTCTTTTTCCGTTTAGGTGATTTCTATGAGATGTTCAATGAGGATGCTGTAAGAGTATCGAAATGTCTTAATCTTACACTTACTCATAGAGGCACTGTGCCTATGTGCGGCATTCCATATCATGCTGCAAGAAACTATCTTAAGAGACTTCTTGATATGGGGCTTAAGGTTGCTATTTGCGAGCAATTCCTTGATGGTGAGAATACGAGGGAGCTTGCTAGACGAGAGGTTACTCAAATATACACTCCTGCAACTGTAGTAGATGAGGAGTACCTTGACTCATTATCCTCATCCTATGTATTAGCTATCTATTTAGATAGAAAGGGCATTCATCTTTCTTGGAGTGATATCTCAACAGGAGAGTTCTATATAAGGGATCTTAAGCTAGAAAAGGATTATTCAGCACTTGAGAATGCAATACTCCAGATAAAGCCTAAGGAGATATTAGTCGAGGATGATAAGTATTTCTCTGAAAAGGAGTTCAGAAGAATAATAGATAGCTCAGATGCTATTGTCTCTAAGCTCCCATCCTGGTATTTCTCTCTGAAGGATGGAAAGAAGGAATGCGAGAAACAATTCTCACAGTCTGCGCTGAGGCTTTTCAATATTGATGAGAAGGATCCTATTCTATGCTCAATCGGAGCTCTTCTAGGATATATATCAGACAATGCTAAGTCAGAGCTTCCTCAGCTCAGAGCTATAGAGAGAGTAAGCGATGAGGAGTATATGGCTCTTAATAGCGCTGCTGTAAGGAATTTGGAGCTTTTGGAGTCTCTTCAGGAGGGAAAGCTTGAGGGCTCTCTTTTTAAGGCTATAAACAGGACAAAGACCTCATCTGGTGCTAGATTTCTAAAATTCTCAATAATTCATCCTTTAAATGATATAAATGAGATCAATAGGCGACTTGATTGGATAGAGAGGCTTAAGGGAGAAAGAGAAGAGCTAGAGAGAGTAAGAGGGTATCTTCCTCAGACCTCAGATCTTGAGCGATTATCTGTAAAGGCATCAATGAAGAGAGTAACACCAAGAGATCTCATCGCTATAGCTGAGAGCATCGTCTCGTTTTTCTCTCTTATTGAGAATAATGATATTTATCTTTCATTGATTGATAGGGATATAACAAAGGATTTCGATGAAATCATAGCTTTATCTAGTGAGATCCTGAAGGGCATCAATAAAGAGTGCACAAATATAAACAATGCAGGAACAATCATCAATGATGGATATTCCCAAGAGCTTGATACCTTGAGGGATTATATCAACCATGGCTCAGATAAGCTTGCTGAGTATATAGAGAGTCTTAAGGCAGAGACTGAGATACAGACTATGAAGGCAGGTGAGAATAGAATCATAGGTGCCTTTATAGAGGTATCAAAAAGCCAGCTTGATAAGGTCCCATCATATTTCATAAGACGTCAGACTCTAGTTGGCGGTGAGCGTTATACGACTGAAAAGCTTGAAGAGATCAAAAGCGCTATTACATCCTCTTCTATGGAAGCAGAGAAGAAGGAGAGAGAGCTTTTTACAGCCTTCGTGAATAAGACAGCCTCATTGTATCTATCAATAGAGGCTATGGGAAAGCTTATTACAAGGCTTGATTACTATTCATCCTTGGCTGCCTTAGCTAACGAGAAAGACTATGTAAGACCTCTGATGATTGAAGAGGGAAATATGGATATAATTGATGGAAGACATCCAGTTGTTGAGGACTATACAGGCTCTGATAAATATATCCCGAACTCATTCTCATCCATTAAGTCCAGATTTGCACTTATAACAGGTCCTAATATGGCAGGAAAATCCACATATCTCAGAGAGATAGCTATAATAGCTCTTATGTCTCATATGGGATCTTTTGTTCCAGCTAAGAGTGCGACCATACCAATAATCGATAAGGTCTTCTGCAGAGTTGGAGCAAGTGACAATCTCTCAAGAGGTGAGTCTACCTTCTTGGTAGAAATGAGTGAGTCAGCTGAGATTCTAAGATCTGCAACCTCAAGGAGCCTTGTCATAATGGATGAGATAGGACGCGGCACAAGTACGCAGGATGGAATGTCTATTGCTTATGCGATAATGAATTATCTGAAGTTGATTGGCTCTATATCTCTATTTGCTACGCACTATCATGAGCTTACTATGCTCGATACCTCTGGAATGCAGCTTTTGCATATGGCGGTAAAGGAAGAGAAGAATAATGTCATATTCCTAAGAAAGGCAGAGGAGGGAGTATCAGAATCTTCCTATGGCATTCACGTTGCAAGGCTTGCAGGTCTTCCTAGAGAAGTCATAAAGGAGGCTATGCAATTTCAGAAGAAGCACTTTGCAGATTATTCTTCCTTTGATCCAGACCAGGGCAATCTATTTGCGCAGGGTGATGATATAGAGGAGAATGAGAAGGATGAGATATTAGATGAGATAAGAGAGTTTGATTTAAACTCATCGTCTCCTCTTGATGCCTTGATGTTTCTATCAGAGATAAAAAAGAGACTGTGATATTGACAATAATCTCAATAATTGCTTAACTAAGCATAGTTTTATTAGAGTAATCTAAGGGACCAGAAATGGGTCCCTTTATTTATGAATTGGAGGAATATGCTTACTAACGATTTGCCTGCAAAGGAGCTATATAAAGACATAAGCTCTCTTATAGGCTCTCTTGGCTTTGAGACAGTAGAGGTGCTACTTAATGAGCAGAAAGACTCTTCATCTCTTCGTGTTGTGCTATATAGAAGAGATCGTGAGATAAATACAGACGATTTGGAAATAGCCTATAATGTAATATATCCAAGATATAGCGTAATGCTAGGCTCAAGAGATCTGACGCTGGAGGTAACTAGTCCAGGACTGCAGAGAAACTTCAAGGATTTTGTTGAATTCTCGATTTTTACAGGAAAGGATGTTAGGCTATATTCAATTTCTAATTCATGCTACATAATCGGTAAGATCTCAGAGTGCGGTAAGGATAGCGTTACTTTGACAGATTATCTTATTGAGGATAAGAATCTAAGCGGGGAAAAGATAGATATTCCATTTAGTGATATCGCTAAAGCAAAGTTAGAATATAGATGGGAGGGCAGAAATGCTTGAATTGACTCAGGAAATCAATGAAATGGTAAATGAGAGAAGAATGACTGAAGAGAAGGTTCAGTCTCTTATCTCTGATATGCTAAAAAGTGCTTATAAAAGAAAGTTCGGAACAGATGAGAATGTTTCAATAAGATTCCAGGAAGAGAAGGGAAGAAAGTTCGTCGATGTTCTAGCTGTTAAGGAAGTTGTAGCTGAAGAAGATTGGTTTGATGCTGTAAAGCAGATTGCACTTGATGATGCTAGAGATCTTGGCGGTGATGAGGTTGAGGTTGGCGATGTTCTTGAAATTCCTCTGGATCCTAAGGATTTCGAGTACTCTGCTGTCCAGTCTGCTAAGCAAAGATCACAGCAGGTTGTCAAGGAATATAATAATGATAAGACCTATGTAGATGCTAAGGCTATGGAAGGCTCACTTGTAAGAGGAGAGATCAAGAGATCCAATAGTGATGGATCCTTTATGGTCAATGTTGGACTTGAGGGTACAGATGCGCTATTCCCACTTAGAGGCCAGTCTCCAAGAGAGACCTATGAGATCCAGGAAAAGCTTAAGTTCTATGTAGAGAAGGTAGATAGAGGCGATGAGATTGTAGAGCGCGGTGGAAGAGATGGCAGAACTCAAAGAAAATCAAGAGGCGTAAGAGTGCTTCTCTCTCGTGCATCAAAGGAATTCGTTAAGGCTCTATTGGAGTCTGAGGTTCCAGAGATTGCAAATGGAGATGTTGAGATCAAGTCCATTGCAAGACACGCTGGCGTCAGAACTAAGGTTGCCGTTGATACAAAGAAGAGTGATCTAGATCCAGTTGGAACAACTGTTGGAAAGCAGGGTCTCAGAATACAGACTATCATGACAGAGTGTGAGGGAGAGAAGATCGATATCATACGCTATGATAGTGATCCACTGGTATTCATCGTTAATGCTCTTATTCCTGCTCAGGTAAAGAGAGTTGTAACAATAGATCCAAATACAAAGCATGTAGTTGCTATTGTTGATGACTCACAGCAGGGCATTGCGATCGGTCAGGGCGGCGTAAACGTAAAGCTTGCTAAGATGCTTTGTGACTGGAATATTGAGGTAAAGACAGAAGCTCAATTCAATGAGATGGAAGAGACTCAGAAGATCTATGAAGGTGTTGATAGCCTTTTCAAGCAGAACGAGGAAAAGCCAGAAGAAGAGCATCAGCTTACAAACGAAGAGATCGGAATTGCAGAGGATGAGACTCCTGTTACAGAGCTGGATCTTGATCAGAAGCTTATCGATAAGCTACACGATGTAGATATCTGGTCAGTTGAAGAATTCTTCGATTATAGCGATGATGAGCTAAAGGAGAAGGGCTTCTCTAGTGAGGAGATCGATGCTGTCAAGAATAGCGTTGAATTCGATGAAGGCGAAGAAGAGGCTGAGTTTGAGTGTCCTGTATGTCATGCAATACTACCTGCTGGCACTACAGCATGCCCAAATTGCGGAGCAGAATTCGAGTTTGAGTAGAATTTGTATAAAGAGATATAGATAAGGGTACTATGGCTGAAGAAAAAGACACACAAAAAAACAATGTAAAAGTCAAAGTAATCAAGAAGAGCAATCAGGCTCCAGCTCCTGTAAATACAGTAGCAGAGCCTGTAATGCCTGAGACTGAGACAGAGAAGAAGAAAATCGTACTGAAGAGAAAGCCTGCAACAATCACTGTTAAAGTAAAGGAGGCTCCACCATCAGCTGCTGATGTTCTTGCTCCACCTAAGGCTCCTGAGATAATCAGAAAGCCGGAGGGCTCTCTTCCTCCTTTGAATCTTGATAATGAGAAGAAAAAGAAGAAAGAGGAACCTGCTCAGCCCCAGAAGAAGGATTATTCTAAAGAGCATGTCATAAGTGGTACTTCTTATCTGAGAAATACCTCAACAAAAACTCAAGACAATACAAGATTGAGTTCCTTTGTTCATCACGGACCAGTCATCATTAAAAGCCAGAACCTTCCACCTGTACCAGGCCAGAAGGTTGAGGGCCAGCCTGCAGCTCCAACAAAGCCTAGAGTTGCTGGTGTAGTTGGCGGAAGACCTGTTCAGAGAAATGGACAGAGAGGTCAGTTCACACCTAGAAATGGCAATAATAACGGCAATAATAATGGCAGACCATTCCAGAAGGATGGCAGAATGCCTAGAGCTGGTCAGAGCTATACACCAGGTGAGCGTGGCGGACAGGGAAGAGCTGGTGAGGGCTTCAGAAGAGAGGGCGGAAGAGGCTTTACTCCAAATAATGGCGGCAGAATGAATGCCATGAATCCTTCATCTCCTGTTGAGCTCAATCAGAAGACAAAGGGAAAGAACTTCATCCCTGGTGGTAAGAAGAAGGACCATGAGAATCGTTATGAGAAAGACGAAGAGATGGACTTTGCTTATCAGAAGAAGAAGAGAGAAGAGCAGAGACTTGCAAGTGTTCCTTCAAAGATTGATATCATGGAGAATATAACAGTTGCTGATCTTGCTAAGAAGATGAATCTGAAGGCATCAGATATCATCTCTAAGCTCTTCAAGATGGGAATGATGGTTACTATCAACCAGCAGATTGACCATGATACAGCTGAGATTATTTGCTCTGAGTATGGCTGTCAGGTACATCTTGTATCTCTATATGATGAGACTATCATCGAGGATGAGACAGATAACGAAGAGGATCTAGAGCCAAGAGCACCTATTGTTACCATCATGGGACATGTAGACCATGGTAAGACAAAGCTTCTTGATGCAATCAGAAGCTCTAACGTAGCAGCTGGTGAATTCGGTGGTATTACACAGCATATAGGCGCTTATAAGGTAAGCGTGCCAGGAAAGGGCAATGTTGTATTCCTAGATACTCCGGGACATGCAGCCTTCTCAATGATGAGAGCACGCGGTGCACAGGTAACAGATATAGTTGTACTGGTTGTTGCAGCTAATGATGGCGTTATGCCTCAAACTAGAGAAGCTATAGACCACGCAAAGGCAGCTAAGGTACCTATCATTGTAGCTATCAACAAGTGTGATCTTCCTGAATCAAATCCGGATAGGGTTATGCAGCAGCTTTCAGAGCTTGGACTTATGCCAGAGGATTGGGGTGGCCAGACTCTTTATTGCAAGATTTCAGCACTAAAGAAGGAAGGTATTGATGATCTTCTTGATACTATCCTTTTGCAGGCTGAGATGCTCGAGCTTAAAGCAAATGCTAAGTGCAGAGCAGTAGGTAAGATTCTTGAGTCAAGAATCGATCAAGGCAGAGGTACTGTTGCAACAGTCATCATCGAAAAGGGTACTCTTAAGCAGGGCGATTACTACGTTGCTGGTATTTACTCTGGCCGTGTAAGAGCTATGTTTGATGATAAGGGCAAGAAGATAAAGGAAGCAGGACCTTCTGATCCAGTAGAGATCATTGGACTTTCTGATATTCCATCAGCTGGAGATCCATTCCAGGTAACTGAGGATGAGAAGCAGGCTAGAAGCATTGCCTCAAAGCGTCAGGAGCTTGAGAGAATGGGCGAGGGCAGCGGCAGGAATAAGGTAACTCTTGAGAATATCAATGAGAAGATCAAGGAAGGTCAGGTAACTAACCTCAATGTCGTAATCAAGGGCGACGTACAGGGCTCTGTTGAAGCTCTTCAGGGTGTTCTTGAGAAGCTATCTACATCCGAGATCAAGCTCAATGTTCTTAGAGCATCAGCTGGTGCAATCATTGAAAGCGATGTTACTCTTGCTGCTGCATCTGAGGCTATCATTATTGGCTTCAATGTTAGACCTACACCAAGGGCACAGATTCTTGCAGAGCAGGAGAAGGTTGAGATCAAGAAGTACAATATCATTTACGATGTTGTTGATGATATCAAGGCTGCTATGGAAGGTCTCCTCTCACCTGAGATAAAGGAAATAGATATCGGTAAGGTTGAGGTCAGAGATACCTTTAAGGTTCCTAAGGTTGGCATAATCGCAGGCTGTTATGTGCTTGAGGGTAAGGTAAAGAGAAATAGCCTTGTAAGAGTAATCAGAGATTCTATCCAGATAAACAAGGATATGATCAAGATTATATCTCTCAAGAGATTCAAGGATGATGCTAAGGAAGTAAATGAAGGCTACGAGTGTGGTATCGGACTTGAGAATTGGCAGGATCTCCAGGTAAACGATATCCTCGAAATCGTTGATACAGAAGAAGTTAAGAGGAAGCTTGATATAAATGAGTGAGTTTTCACAGGCGCGTCTAGAGGCTAAGATCTTAGAGACTATAAGCTCTTTGATAGTCTCTGGCGCTATAAAGAACCATAATCTTTCAACGCTTACAAGCGTGACTAGAGTAGAGCTGGCTCCAGATAACGCAAGTGCAAAGGTCTTTGTATCATCACTCTATGAGGATGGAAGACTTGATAGATCTGTTAAGGCACTTAACAGCGCATCAGCATTTATCCAGTTAAGGCTTTCTCATGTGCTAAAGACAAAGAATACTCCTGTGCTTAATTTCTACAGGGACGATTCATATCAGGAAGGTGAGAGAATTAACAATCTTATCTCAGAAGCAATGAAAGAGATCAATGAGTAGGTTTGAATTAAGACTTATAGATAAAAGCGAAGGAATGACATCATTCTCTTCGCTTGCTTCTTTAAAAAGAGAATTCAAGGGCGAGAAGGTAGGTCACGCTGGAACACTCGATAAGTTCGCATCAGGCTTGATGCTGACAATGATCGGCGGTGCTACAAAGCTCAATCCTGTATTCTCATCCTTTGATAAAAGATATATAGCAACAATTGAGTTTGGCTCTGAGACAGATACTCTAGATCCTGAGGGTGAGGTTATAGCCACATCTGATATCCCTTCATATGATGAGGTAGAGAAATCTGTATATTCCTTTCTGGGAAGACAGATGCAAAGGCCTCCTATATATTCAGCAATACATGTAGATGGAAAAAGAGCCTATCGGGAGGCTAGGAAGGGCAACGATATAGAGATGCCTGAGCGTGAGATAACTATAAAGGATATAAGGCTTATATCTTATGATGCGGGCGTAGCAGTCGTTGATGCTGCTGTATCAAAGGGAACATATATTAGATCACTTGCCCGTGATATTGCTCTTAAAATAGGCAAAAGAGCACATCTTATCGCTCTAAGACGCACAGAGCTTGGTCCATTTTCTCTCTCTGATATTGATAAAAGCACTAATGAGCTTTTAGATATGACGGGGCTTTTATCGCATGTCAGATTAGATAATAAATACAGAAGGCTCATTGATAATGGATATATAGATAGAAAAGCAGTGCTTTTTGATGATGATAAATCAAAAAAATATTGCTATCTCTTCTTTGATGATTCAATCTATGGAATAGGTGAGAAGAGAGATGGAAGCTATAAGGTCATTTCGAGGGTTTGATGGATATATTTGATTTCAGCACTTTGCTAAAAAGCGGAGAAAAGAGGGATAAGAGCACAGCTATAGCGATCGGCGTCTTTGATGGCGTGCATAACGGCCATAAGGAGATCTTCAAAAGGCTTGTTGCAGCGCGTGATGAATATGGCGCAGATGAGGCTATGGTTATATCCTTTTCAATAAATCCTAAGTCTCAGTCAAATGGTGCGTTAGATACTCTTAGGCTCAGAGAAGAATATGTTTCTTCTTTTTCCATTAATTCCTTTGTGATTATTGACTTTTCTGACTCGTTCAGTAAAATAAGTGCTTGTGGTTTTATAGAGTTGCTTAATTCTCTATGTAAGCCTGTAGCCATTGTAGTTGGAAATGATTTCCAATTTGGAAATCCAAAAGCAAGTGCAAGGGCTCAAGATCTTGAAGCTTTATTCCGTGAAACGGGTAGAGATGTCAAGGTCGATATCGTAGAACCAATTCTTACGGAGGGGGGAGAGAGAATATCTTCAACTCTCTTAAGAACGATTATAAGGTTAGGGAAGCTTAATGAGTTTCTTAGGCTTTCCGGCCAGTGCTACAGAGTGGATCTTGTGCCAATACCTTACAGATTCATATCTGGAGATCTGGTTTTCAGCAGAGCTTCTATTCATCAGCTCTTACCGCCACTAGGAGTTTATGGAGCATCCTTAGTCTTAAAAGACAAGAGAGAGGTTTCTGGAGTGATGGAGATATCAGGAGATATACTCACATTCAGAGGCAACAATCTTAGATGTATTGAGGCTATGCAGCTAGATTCAGTTTTTTTAGGAGAAAATTATGATTTCAGCAGAACAGAAGAAAGAAATCGTAGTTAAGTACGGTGCTGACGAGAAGAACACAGGAG
>CAVHSB010000016.1:8206-9509 GCA_963638635.1 Flexilinea sp. | reverse complement strand
GGAGATGCTAAGGTACAGGTAGCTCTTCTTACAGCAAGAATCAATGACTTACAGGATCACTTCAAGGCTAATCCAAAGGATCATGCTTCAAGACGTGGTCTATTAAAGCTCGTAGGACAGAGAAGAAGACTTCTCAAGTACATCAAGAATAGAGATATCAACGAGTATAGAACCCTTATTGAGCAGTTATCACTCAGAAAGTAATTTTAAACAAAGGAAGCCAGCGTTTGTCTGGCTTTCATTGATTAAGAACAAATAAAGAACAAAAAAGAAAGAAAGAAGGTAATTATGTCAAATTTAACTACTGTATCAGTCAAGATCGGAAACGGCGAACTCGTATTCGAGACTGGTAAGATTGCTAAGCAGGCTAATGGCGCTGTTTATGCTCATTATGCAGGCTCTGCAGTAATTGCAACAGTTTGTTGCGGTGAAGCTCCAAGCGAACCTATCGATTATGTTCCAGTATCTGTAGAATACAATGAGAAGTATTATGCAGCAGGTAAGATTCCTGGAGGCTTTTTAAAGAGAGAAAGCAAGCCAAAGGATAAGGAGATTCTTGTGTCCCGTCTTATTGACAGACCTATGAGACCACTCTTTGATAAGGCTTTTGGAAGAGAAATTCAGATTGTTCCTACTGTAGTTTCTACAGATATGATCAATACACCAGATATTATCGCAATCAATGCAGCATCCTGTGCTGTAACTATTTCCGATATTCCATTCTATGGTCCAATTGCAGCAGTAAGAGTTGCAAAGATCGGAAATGAGTATGTAATCAATCCAACATTCCAGCAGATTCCTACAGCTAGCCTAGATATCGTAGTAGCTGGCACAAAGGGCGGAATCACAATGGTTGAGGGAGGCGCTAAAGAGGTTTCAGAGTCTGACATGCTTGGCGCTATTGCAGCAGCTCAGCCTGTTATTACTGAAATCTGCCTAGCTCAGGAAAAGATGAGGGAGCTTTGCGGCAAGGAGAAGCTTCCTTTGATGGAAATCAAGGAAGAGGATCTTTCCTGGCTAGAGCCTGTTAAGCAATTTGCTTATCCTTTAGAGAAGGAAGCATCCTTTGTAAAGGGTAAGATGAACAGATATGCAGCTCTTGAGAAGGCTCATAGCGAGGTAATTGAGAAGTTTGAAGAGCTCATTGCTGAGGATGAGAAGAGACCTGGTCAGGTTGCTAAGATGTTTGAGGATATGGAGTATGAGATCCTACGTCACTCAATTCTTTACGATGGTGTAAGAACAGATGGAAGAAAGGTTACAGAGATCAGACCTATTACATGCGAGGTTGGTGTTCTTCCTT
>CAVHSB010000016.1:0-8116 GCA_963638635.1 Flexilinea sp. | reverse complement strand
TCTGCGCTGTTTACTCGTGGAGAGACACAGTCTCTTGCAGTTGCAACTCTTGGAACAGTAAATGATGAGCAGCTCTTTGATACAATCGATGGCGAGAAGACTTATTCTAACTTCATGCTTCACTATAACTTCCCTCCATATTCAGTAGGTGAGTGCGGTCGTCTTACAACAGGCCGCAGAGAGATTGGTCATGGACATCTTGCACAGAGAGCGCTTGAGGCAGTTGTACCAAAGAAGGAGGATTTCCCATACACAATCAGAGTTGTATCTGAGATTATGGAATCTAATGGTTCTTCCTCTATGGCATCTGTTTGTGGCGGCTGTCTATCTCTCATGGATGCTGGTGTTCCAATCAAGAAGCCAGTAGCTGGTATTGCTATGGGTCTCATCACAGAGGGTGAGGACTATGCTAAATATGTAATTCTTTCAGATATTCTTGGAGAAGAGGATCACCTTGGTGATATGGACTTCAAGGTAGCTGGTACAAAGGATGGTATTACAGCATTCCAGATGGATATCAAGATTGCAGGTGTAACTCCAGAGATTATGTCTAAGGCACTTCAGCAGGCTAAGGAAGGCAGAATGCACATTCTCGGTATTATGGCTGAGACTCTACCTGGTCCTAGAGCTGAGGTTTCAGAGCTTGCTCCAAAGATTCTCTCACTCAAGGTGCCTGAGGAAAAGATTGGTGCAGTTATCGGAACTGGCGGTAAGACAATCAGAAGCATTGCAGAGACTAGCGGTGCTGAGATCAATATCGAGGATGACGGAACTGTAATGATCTATGGTAAGAACAATGCCGTTGCTCAGAGTGCTAAGAAGCTTGTACTCTCAATCATCGAGGAACCAGAGGTTGGCAAGATCTACCATGGTACTGTTAAGAGAATAGTAGACTTTGGTGCATTCATTGAGATTCTTCCAGGCAAGGAAGGTCTATGCCACATCTCTAAGCTTGCTAGAACAAGAGTTAAGAATGTTTCTGATGTTCTTTCTGTTGGCCAGGAAGTAGATGTTAAGCTTACTGAAATTGATAGACAGGGCAGACTCAATCTCTCTTATATCGATGCTCAGCCAGAAGAAGCTAAGGATTCAAAGAAAGAGTGATATGGTCACTGTAAGGGTTTTAAAGGAAGAGGGCGCTAAGCTCCCTGTTTATAAGACCAAAGGAAGCGCTGGGGCAGATGTCTCAGCGTTTCTTTCGTCTCCTGTTACCATAAAGCCATCTGAGCGTAAGCTTATTAGAACTGGGCTGAAATTTGAGATACCAGATGGGTATGAGATACAGGTAAGACCTAGATCTGGGCTAGCTCTCAAAAACGGAATAACAGTACTGAATACTCCAGGGACAATAGATAGCGACTACAGAGGTGAGCTTCAGATAATACTTATTAATCTTTCAAATGAGGATTTTATTATCAACAATGGCGATAGAATTGCTCAAATAGTCTTTGCTCCAGTCTCTATTGCAGACTATAAGCCTGCAGAGTATCTTTCTGAATCAGATAGAAGCAGTGGCGGCTTTGGCTCTACAGGCGTTTGATACTTTGTGGTATATTTGAAGAGTGCGTAGAAATAAGGAATCATATAGCCTACTCAGAAGATATATAGAAAAGGAGTATATGGCAGACTTTGCTGTATCCTTTTTATTCTTTTTCATCATCTTCTTTGTGAATTCAATATTGCTTCTTGTTCAGAAGATTCTTCTGAAGAATATCAATATGCTATCCATGCTTGAGATGGTTGCACTCTCAATGCCGCAATTCCTTGTTTATACAATCCCATTTGCAACTCTCTCTGCATCCTCTATGGTGCTTGGAGATCTATCATCTACAAATGAACTTTTAGCTATAAGAAGCTGCGGTATAGCTTCAAAGTATATTTATAGACCTCTTGTTGTTATATCGCTTGTTATGTCAGTTGTAACATTTCTCTTTGCTGATATTGTTCATCCATATTCAAGCATAAGGTATAGAGATATGCTTGCAACTCTTATGGCAGAGATGCCTACCTTTGAGCTTGAGTCAAACAGCACCAACAGCGTAGGAAACTATGTGATATCAAATGGAAGGACAAATGGAAGGGATGTTTATGATCTATTGCTGATTAGCAAGGATGAGAAGGATAACAATAAGACTGTTCTCTCAGAGCATGGCGAGCTGAATTTGATAGATAGTGATAACTACATCTATTCATTAACTCTCGATAAGCCTCAAATTCTTCTTAACAGCACAACAGACATAGAGAGCTTTGGTCTCTCAGGTGCTGCTAAGGCTACCTTCTATCTGGATTTTTCAGATCAGATTCCTTCTCTTACCTCAAATAGCCCTGTAAATCTCACAAGCCGTGAGCTATATGAGGCTATAGCGAAGAGAGAGGTAATCCAGAGAGAGGATAGAGCGCAATACAGAAGAGACAGCCATGAAATACTTTTGAGGACCAGTGAAGCTCTTAAGGGCTATATGGATGGAGATATTAGCTATGATAGTGCCTTGAATGATATCTCATCATCCTCATCAAGCTTTGATGCACGTGGTGCATACCCTGTGAATTTCTATGGACAATACTATAAGGCAGAGCTTGCAAAGAAGTTTGTGCTCTCTCTATCATGCTTCTGTCTTACGCTCGTAACACTTCCGCTTTCTAATATGAAGGTAAAGTACGGAAAGCTTACAGGCTTTGCCATATCTCTATTGGTAGCTGTTGCATTCTGGTATATGCTCTTTGGTGTACAGCTTCAGATATTCTCTATTAAATCGTCTCCATATCTTCTTATAGCACTTCCAGATATTATAATTGGAGCTATAGGTGTCGTCTTATTGATTTATTTCAGGAAGGCAAGATGAAGATAATAGATAGATATATAATAAAGAGCATCTTAAAGACTGCCTTTGCCGCTATTATGATCTTTGCGCTGCTGCTTGCTGCTGTAGAGCTATTTATGAAGATGGACCAGATAATGAGAGGCGATATACCAATAATGAGTCTTCTTCATTATCTTTCGCTCTCTATTCCTGAATATTTGATGATGGTAACATCTCTATCTCTTTTATTTGCAACTACTTATTTTCTATCTTCTCTTTCTGCAAACAATGAGCGCATTGCACTTCTTAATGCAGGACTTTCTCCATGGAGGCTTAGAGAGCCTGTAATTGTGCTTGCAATTATATTGACGCTTCTTGGAATGTGCTATCAGGAGCTACTGCTCAATAAGGTCACAACTGATAAGAATAGGCTAGAGCTTGAGCTATTCGGACTATCATCAACTCAGGATATGAGAAACATAGTGCTTAAGAGTGAGAATGGCTACCTCATATACACAAAGGCCTTCTCAGAGAGCCGGGAGGAGATATATTCTCCGGTTCTTGTCAGATACGATGGTGATAGGCTTGTATTAAGGCTTGAAGCAGAAAGCGCTAAATACAGCGATGGAAAGTGGTCATTCAAGAATGCTAAGCTCTATATGCTTACTGATGATGACTTCTCATCAAGGCTTGAGAGTGCGTGGATAGAGTCTGATTTCGATATGCCGATTCATCTCTTCAGAAGCCAGAATCTCAATATAGAGACAATGGAGGGAAGAGACGCAAGGGATTATCTTAAAAGACTATATATAGCAGATAGGACAGAATGGCAAGCGAAGGCTACAGACTACTATAGATCTGCATTCCAGCCACTGGCTATATTCACCTTGATGCTTATATCTGTATTGATGAATTACTCCTTCAAGAAGAATGTTCTTCTCTTTTCCATAATTGAATCACTTTCAATTGCTGTTGTATATTATGTTGCAGATATGGTATTCTCCATTGCTGGGCATCAGGGTGCGATTGCACCATATCTTACAGTTGTGCTTCCTATATTAGTCACAGCTGCACTATCATTTGTTATTTCACTTACAAGCAGGTTAGTATGAGCATATTCAGAGAATTAAAAAGAGATAAGGACTCAAAGGCAAGACTTGGCGTTATAACTCTTCCTCATGGAGAGGTTGAGACTCCTGCATTCATGCCTGTAGGAACCAATGGAACAGTCAAAGGCATCTATCATGATACTGTAAGAGATATGGGCTACAAGATCATTCTTGGAAATACCTATCATCTATATTTAAGACCAGGACTTGAGGTTCTTGAGTCATATGGAGGCCTTCATAACTTCTCTAATTGGCATCAGAATATTCTTACAGACTCTGGTGGCTTCCAGGTATTCTCACTTTCAGGACTGAGAAAGATCAAGGACAGCGGAGTTACATTCCAGTCTCATATAGATGGCTCTAAGCATATATTCACTCCTGAGAAGGTTGTCGATATTCAGAGCGTAATAGGTAGTGATATCGCAATGTGCCTTGATGTTTGCACTCCTCCTAATATTGATTATAAGGCTGCTAAGGAGGCTTGGCGCGTAACCAAGAACTGGGCTGAGAGATCCATCATTGAGAGAGATAAGCTCGGAGAGAAATTCAGAGGCAATCTCTTTGGTATCGTCCAGGGCAATTTCTACAAGGACCTCAGACGTGAGAGCGCAGAGACACTCTCTGAGATGGATTTTCCAGGTATTGCTATTGGTGGTTTATCTGTAGGCGAGAGCAAGGAAGAGTTCAATGAATTCTTAGCCTATACTGCAGAGTACGTTACAGATGAAAAGCCTAGATATGTCATGGGGATCGGATCTCCAGATTACATACTTGAGTGTGTTGATAATGGCATTGATCTATTTGATTGTGTTCTGGCAACCAGAATGGCAAGAAATGGAGCTGTATTCACAGATGATGGTGTAATGGTATTGAAGAAGGCTATTCATAGGCTCGATCATTCTCCTATTGTTCCAGACTGTGAGTGCACAGCGTGCAGAGAGTACTCTGTTGGCTATATGCACCACTTGATTAAGTGCAACGAGATGCTTGGCGGAATGCTTGCAACAGAGCATAACCTAAGATATCTAGAGAACTTTATCTTGAGAATAAGAGAAGCTATAAGAGAGGATAGATTCAAGGAATTCAAGAGAGACTATCTCAAGAGATTCTATGGGGATAAGAAATGAGGAAAGTTAAGCCTATAGCTATTCTTTTGATCTCTCTTGCATTATTGACAGCTTGCAATAAGGACTATGAGGGTGTGTATAGAGCAGATGAGAGTGAGTATCTTGAGGTGCTAAAAGAGAGCAGAAGCGATGCGGATGCGAAGCTTGTTCTCTCATCTCTCAAGGAGAAGCTTGGAGATGACTGGAATAAGATTGAGCTATCTAGAGGCTCCATGATAGAGAATGGCATGAAAAGCAAGATCATTGTTAAAGACAATACTCTCTATGTAGATGTTTCTGATACTCTTAAGGAGATGGAGAAGTACATAGGCTCCATTGCTTCTGATATCTCCAAGGAACAGAAGTGGGGTACCTTCTCTGGTGACTATAGCACTCTTACATCGATTGCTGGGTATAAATACTATAAAACAAGGTAATAAATAGGGCAGAGCATTTGTTTCTGCCTTTTTTGTTTATTCTCAAAAGGCTATATTGATTGAGTATGAAGAAGTATTCTCTTTTATTGATTCTGTGTATTTCGCTAATTGCTTCAAGCTGTACAAATGCTCCCTTTAAGCCATCTGTACCTGTAACAATAACTCTTAATTCTGGCCTCCTTGGCCTTGAAGATAAGAGCATGTCTTCATTTGCGAATCAGGATATAACGCTTCCAGATGGCTCTGAGATATGGTCTACGGAGAAGTATCTCTTTGTAGGCTGGTCTAGAAGCAAAGGAGGAGATATCAGGTACAAAGCAAACGATAAGGCTGTATTCAATAAAGATATCACGCTATATGCAATATGGCAGGAAGTAAATGAGAAGCTTATCTTCACCTTGAATGAGGATACAGGAACATACTCCGTCAAAGCTAAGGATACCTCTCTCTCTGGCGCCTTAGCTATACCAAGCCTGTACGCTGATAAAGCTGTTACAGCAATAGATGCTAATGGCTTTGAAGGTACCTCTATTTCATCTATTACAATTCCTACCACAATAACAGCTATAGGAAATAATGCATTTGCCTCTTGCTCTTATCTTACTTCAATAGTGCTCCCAGATAGCATTGCATCAATTGGTAGCGCTCTGTTTTATAATTGCACAGCCCTAGAGACTGCAGTGCTTCCTGGAGGTATAACAGAGCTGAAAGCAGATTCTGAAAGCCATGGCTTCTTCGATAAATGTTCAAGCCTGAAGAGCGTTAATAATACTTCTAACCTTATAACAATCGGTGAACACGCATTCTCAGAGTGTTCAGCTCTATCTTCCTTTGATTTTCCATCTACTTTGACCACTATTGGAAAGCATGCCTTCTTTAAGTGTGAAAAGCTCGAGACGATAGATCTTCCGGATAGTGTAACAGCAATAGATGATGGAGCCTTTGGCTCATGCTTTAGTCTGAAGTCTGTTAAGCTCTCAAAAAATCTAAAGACAATCAGCAGCGGAGCCTTTGGTTTCTGTACTAGTCTTACTTCAATTGAAATACCTAGCAATGTAACTGCTATTGCAGCATCATTTGTTAGCTGCTCTAGCTTGGCTGAGATCTATGTTGATAATTTAGAAGGCTCTATTGAGGGCTCTCCATGGGGTGCTGATACAGCTAATGTATATTGGTATCAGAGTGATTTCTCAATAACAAGCGATGGCATACTTAGTGTAGCAGAGGGTAAAGCAAGTAAATTCAAGGGCTCTCTTACTATTCCAGATGAAATTAATGGAATAACAGTAAAAGCAATTGGCGAGAATGCCTTCTCAGAGTGTACATCCCTTAGTGCTGTTACAATTCCCGATACTGTAACAGAAATCAAGGATCAAGCCTTCCTTGGATGCTCCGGGCTTACCTCTATTACAATTCCAACGAGTGTAAAGACAATAGGAGAGAGCGTATTTAAAGATTGTACATCTATAGCTTCAATTAAAATACCTAGTAGTGTTACAGCAATTGGGCCATCAGCCTTTGAGGGGTGCTCTAGCCTTGAGACTATAACGCTTTCTAATGGGCTAAAGACATTAGAAAAAGGTCTATTCAAGCTATGTACAGCTCTTAAGTCTATATCTCTTCCAACTGCTATAACCTCAATTGGTGATGCTGCTTTTTACAATTGCTCAAGGCTTGAGTCTGTTTCGATTCCAGATAATGTAAGTTCAATTGGTTCTAATGCTTTTTATGGCTGCATGGGTATAACAGCAATAGATATTCCATCAGGTGTCAATTCTATTGGAGCAGATGGATTCAAGGATTGTACTTACCTAAATACTGTATATATAGATAAGCTAGAAGGCGAGATAGAGGATGAGGGAGAGAATAACTGGGGAATACCAGATAGCGCTATTATCTACTATACAGGAAACTACACTGTAAATGACTCAGGCTTCCTTTCTGTTATTGATATAAGCAAGGTTCCAGAGATTCTTCTATTGCCAGATAAGAAGAATGGTGCAGCAGTTAAATTGATTGAGGATAAAGCCTTCGAAAATTGTACGAACTTGAAGTCTATTACAATACAAAAGCCAGTAGAGCAGATTGCTAATAAAGCATTCGCTGGATGTGAAGCACTAGAGACTATAGCTATACCAGATAGTGTATATGCAATAGGTTCAAGTACATTCTATGGCTGTAAGAGCCTCTCTGCTATAACACTTCCAAGCAAGCTTGATCTTATCGGGAATAATACCTTCTATGGCTGCAAGAGCCTAGTATCTATTGATATTCCAAGTACAGTAACCAGAATTGGCGAGAATGCATTTGCATCCTGCGATAGCCTAACATCAATTGTAATAAATAAGGAAGAAGGCTCTATAGCAGGCTCTCCATGGGGTGCTGGAGAAGCAACAGAAGTTGTTTGGAATATCTAGCTTTATCATAGGGCCATCCAAGAGGGTGGCTCTTGCAATTCTGCAAGGCGTTAAAGCATCGGTAAAGTCAAAATACTTCTCTGGTGAATTCATATTTTTTATCTGACTTAAAAGATATCTAAAGCAATAATCAACGATTTAATAGCTTTTTCTTCTGCTTAGAGACAATGGTCGCAAATTATCTCAAGTGGTTTAGGGTAATATTCCCTATTTATAGTAAACGACATTAATTTCTGTACTTGAAAC
>CAVHSB010000015.1:18103-21806 GCA_963638635.1 Flexilinea sp. | reverse complement strand
TGGAAAGCATATTTAACGAAAACTATTTCTTGAAATGCGTTAGGTCTGATGGATTCGATGAAGGAAAAGAAGAAGGACGTCTTGAAGAGCGTATAGCAATGGCTAAGAATCTTTTACAGGCTAATGTTGATCTTGCTATAATCTCGAAGACTACAGGCTTTAAGCCTTCATATATTCAATCCTTGGTTTAGGAAATGAGCATCTGTCTGTATTTTATTTTGGCAGATGCTTTTATGATTAAAGAGCTTTTACAGCTTTCACTATATTCTCTATAGCCTCTTTTACAAGCTCCCTGCTTGTGCCGTAGTTGAAGCGTACAAAACTATAATATTGTTCTCCAAACCATGTGCCATCATTCATTGCAACTCCAGCTTCAACGCCAAAGAATCTTGAGAGAACGCCTCCTTCTTTGCCGCCTTTATAGCGTTCTGGTGTTTGCTCAACCTTTGCCTTTATCTTTTGGTATACTTCAGAGCAATCTAGGAAAGTAACAAAAGAGGCTTTTCCGTTTACAAGCTTTATCTCGGGGCAATTTGCTCTTAGATACTCTTTTATGAAGATAGCATTATCCTGAAGATATTTACAAAGATCTTTGTTGTATTCAAAGCCGTGCTTATAGGCCTCTAGGCTGAGATCCCCGATGACATATCCGGGCGTAGTCAGAAACAGAGCTTTCTGCTTTCTCTGATATTTCTTTTCCATATCCTTATCGCTGAAGACAGCGAAAGCTGAATGCTCACCTGCCACATTGAAGGTCTTTGATGGAGCCATAAAGGTAATGCATTCAGCTCCGACCTTTTCATTGGCTTTGCCCATAGGAATATGCTTTGCACTTGGGTGTACTAGGTCTGCATGTATCTCATCAGAGAATACAGGAATATTAAGCTCTTTGGCAGTCTCTAGAACAAATATCAAATCATCTTCGCTAAATACCAATCCCGATGGGTTATGAGGCGAGCAGAAAAGTATAAGAGAGCATTTTCCTGCATGCTCTCTAAACGATTTTCTATCTAGTGAATATTCTCCGTTATCATATGAAAGGGGGTAATCCTCCATCACTCTATCGGAGAATTCGCATAGCATTCTAAATGGCTTATATGCAGGGCTTGGAATAAGGATCTTATCACCTTTACTTGTAAATAGATCAATAGCGAGCCCTATTCCATGAAGAAGGCCCATAGTAAATAGAATAGAGGAGCTGTCTGCGATCCAGTTGTGTCTTTTTGAAAGCCATGCTGTAAATGCATTTAGTAGCTCAGAAGATCCAGCAGGGTAGCCAAATATACCGTTATCTGCAATCTCTCGAGCCTTAGAATGAATATGCATCTCCGTGAGAAAGTCCATGTCTGCAACCCAGAATGGCTTCGCATTTTCATTGGCTGATATATTCTCAATAGCCGTTTTGTTCCATTTGACGCTATTACTGTTAGCTCTGTCAGCTGTTATATTAAAGTCTATCGTCTCCATAGCTCCTCTGTATCCTGTAGTCCTCTATATTGCTCTGATTGTCCCTTATATGAGTAGGCCTTCTCTGGACACCTATGGTAGCAGGCATAGCAGTTGAGACATTTGCCTTTGAATTCAATAGCATCCTTCTTTATGTTATCTATTGGACATATATGATAGCAGGTATTGCATTTAGTACACTTTGAGCGGTCAATAGAGAGTCCATTGCTTCTCATCTTATTATTGCAGCTTCTTGAAAAAGCACCAACTAGTCGTGAGAAAGGAAGGGCTTTAGGAAGCTTTATAACCTCTTTCTCGATATCTTCAATGGCTTTGTCAATCTTTCTCTTTACCTTTGTAACAAAGGCAAGTGCCTCCATCTCTGAAACCTGCTTCTTGGTTATCTTCAGGTAGCAATCAGGCATTTTGATTGTTGCGGCATAGGATAGATTAAGATTTATATTCTGCAGAAGCTTATCGAATGAGAATAGGTGAGAATAGGGACTTCCTCCGTTTGTAGTTAATGCAAAGACATAGCCAATATCGCTGTTGTCTCTGTTTTTCAGAATTTTATCTACAAAATCTGCAACAGGACTTGGAATACCTGCAAAATATACAGGAAACATTATTCCAAGTCTATCTATCTTTTCAGGAAGCTTATCACTTCCATCTAGTAGCTTATCTATAAAGTGAATATCTTTATCTTTGAAGAGTGAGGCAATATAAAGTGTATTGCCAGTTCCTGTATAAAGTGCAATGACAGTTTTCATTCAAATTCCTTTGTGTCAATCTCTCTTATGGTTTTTACGATATAGTAAGTATCTTCTTCGCTTATATTTAGGCTTAATACGATACGTCCCATATTTCCTTCTTTCAAGAATAGGATATCTCTTTTTCTGAAAGCGGCTATAATTTTATCAATAGAGTAGGATGAGGTAAAGAAAATCATATTGGTTGAGCTTATTTTTATATCTGCCCATCCGCTCTTTCTAAGCTCTTCAGATATCCTCTCTCTATTTTGATGATCTATTTTGAGTCTCTCTACATTATGCTCTAGTGCATAAATTCCAGCTGCAGCAAAGAATCCGACCTGCCTCATCCCGCCACCGAGTATCTTCTTAAGACGCTTCGCACTCTCTATGAATTCTTTATCTGAGCATATAATAGAGAATGCAGGGGCACCTAAGCCCTTTGATAGGCAGAATGTGATATCATCAGCTTGAGCTGCATATTCTCTGACGCTTATTCCGCTCTCTACTGATGCATTGAATATTCTTGCTCCATCTAGATGCACCCAAAGCTTGTTAGCCTCAGCTATTTCTTTGATTTCCTGCATTGTAGAAATGGGATATACAAGACCAGAGGTAGTATTCTCAATCTCAATCATTGATGTCTCTGACATATCATAGCTATAGCCATGAATTCTATCTTTAACGCTTTGTGGCGATAATATGCCATTATTAGAATCTGCAAACACAGAAAGAGTTCCAGATAGGGATGAGATTGCACCAATCTCATGATTTACTATATGAGACTCTTTAGCGCAAATAATCTCTTTCCCCCTTCCTCCTTTCAGCATCATAGGAATTAGGTTTCCCATGCATCCTGAGGATATTAAGAGAGCGCTTTCTTTTCCTGTTATTTCCTCTGCCATATGCTGTAGCTTATTTACAGTTGGATCTTCTCCATAAACGTCATCACCTACTTCAGCCTCATATATTGCCCTTCTCATCTCTTCTGTTGGAAGAGTGAAGGTATCAGAACGCAAATCGTACATAGTTACCTCTTTAAGCTGTTAAATAAATCAAAGAAGGTAGGGAAGGTTACTCCAACAGCACTTTCATCATCAATAGTAAGTCCTTCTCCTGTTGCTGCTGATGCAATGGCAAGTGCCATTATTACTCTATGGTCTCCATAGCCTTTAACGCTTCCACCTCTGACGTAGCCTTTTCCGTGTATGAGCATTCCATCCGTCTCTTCATCTACAGCTACTCCAAGAAGCTTTAAGTTCTCACACATTACAGCTATTCTATCTGTTTCCTTTATTCTGGCCTGAGGAACATTTGTAAGATGGACATCTCCATTTGCAAAGGCACCGACGATAGAGAGAATAGGAAGAGTGTCTGGTATCATATTGAGGTCGAATTCTCCACCCTTTATGACATCTCCGCCTTTAACAACGACTTCGTTTCCATTCCAGGTAACCTCAGCGCCCATCTTCTCAAGTACATCTAGTATTGCTTTATCTCCCTGTGGG
>CAVHSB010000015.1:13222-18093 GCA_963638635.1 Flexilinea sp. | reverse complement strand
GGTCATTTCTATCAAGACCCTTAACAGTGACTGTTGATTTGCTTATCAATGCTGCGGCAAAGAAGAATGATGCAGATGAGAAGTCTCCGGCAATATAGCTGTCAAAGCCTTTATATTTCTGTCCGCCTTTCACTTTTGCATGCTCTAGATCTTCAGATATAGTGTATTCGATCCCCTCCATATCGAGCCATGATAGAGTTATCTTTACATATGGCTTCTCGTATAGGAGAGAGCAATCTATTATCGAGTCATTCTTTGCAAGGGGGGTTGCTAGAAGAAGTCCTGATAGATATTGACTAGTCTTACACTCTATTGTGGTTTTACCTCCCGTCAGAGGCCCTTTGATTGTTAGTGGGGGCTTTCCATCTGTTGTCTCAACCTCAGCCCCAAGATCTTCCAGTGCTTTTCCAAGTGGACCAACAGGTCTTGAGTTAAGCTGTCTATCGCCAAAGACTTTTACAGGAATACCTAATGAGGCAGCAAGCCCAAGCAGAAGATATTCAGTTGTGCCACTGTTTCCTGCATCTATCTCTAGTGAATCGAATCCCTCTAGTGCATTGGTGCTATCTACATAAGCTATTGAATAATCTTCAGTAAATACAATCTCTGCTCCCATTGAAGCACAAGCGTTTATGCAGCTTTTTGTATCAAATGAGATCAGAGGATGTCTTATTATTGACTTTGATTTGGCGAAGGTAGCTATTAAGAAAGCTCTGATTGTCTGGCTTTTTGATGCAGGTATCTCAATTTCACCTTCTAGGTGAGCAGGCTTTAGTTCAATCATGGTGTCATTATATAGCTTTTGTATATGAAGGAATACCTCCTCATTATATAAGCAGGATAAGAAATGAAATGCTTTTAACCAAATGCTCACATTATAGCTTTACAGTTATTTTGCATGTTCTAAATAGTTGTTTGTAGGTTATTCTGTAATGTCATTAATCAAATACTGACTTCCGGATTTATCTACCGTGATGGTAAGCCTAAATCTCCAACTGCACTTATAAAGCTAAAGTAGCTGAAAAATCTATTTCTTGAGTTTCAATGGATAAATAAATAGAATGTACTGTGGAGGCTTAATATGAGAATACTCGTTACAGGTGGAGCTGGCTTTATTGGCAGTCATACTGTATTGGAACTTCTAGATAAGGGCTATGATGTAACTGTTATAGATAATCTTTCTAACTCATCAGAAGAGGCTCTTAAGAGAGTTGAGAAATTAACAGGCAAGTCTGTAGAATTCATAAAAGGCGATGTAAGGGATAAAGTACTTCTTGATTCAATATTCGAGAAGGAAGAAATTGCTGCTGCAATTCACTTTGCAGGACTTAAAGCAGTAGGCGAGTCCGTAGCGAAGCCTATTGAGTACTATGACAACAACCTTAATTCTACATTGACTCTAGTAAAATCTATGAGAGAGCATGGATGTAAGAATATAATATTCTCTTCATCGGCTACTGTTTATTCAGGAGACAATGAAATGCCTCTCAGAGAAACTTCTAAGATAGGCAATTGCACCAATCCATATGGATGGACTAAATATATGTCTGAGATAATCCTCAAAGATATGTCAGCTGCAGATAAAGAGTGGTCAGTAATACTCTTAAGATACTTCAATCCAATTGGTGCGCATAAGAGTGGAATGATAGGTGAGGATCCTCAGGGAACTCCCGCTAATCTTATGCCATATATTACGAAGGTTGCTATTGGAAAGCTTCCATATCTTAATGTATTTGGAAATGATTATGATACTCACGATGGTACAGGTGTCAGAGACTATATCCACGTTGTAGATCTAGCTAAAGGCCACGTTGCAGCTATTGAGTATATGCTGAGCCATAAAGGCACAGAGGTATTTAACCTAGGAACAGGAATAGGCTATTCGGTTCTTGATATGGTAAAGGCCTTTGAAGAAGCAAGTGGAAAGAAGGTCCCATATAAGATTGGACCAAGAAGGCCTGGTGATCTCGCTACTGTATATTCTTCTCCAGAGAAGAGCCTGAAGGTGCTTGGATGGAAGGCCGAATACAGTCTTCTGGATATGTGCAAGGATAGCTACAATTGGCAAAGCAAGAATCCTAATGGCTATAAGAATTGAAAATTGACCAATTCTAACGAAGAGCTCGTAAAAGGGCTCTTTTATTTTGCCAAAAAGAAAGAGCACCCGAAGGTGCCCTTTATAAGATCTGACCAAACTACTTGAGGTAGATGTTCTTTGTTGGATGGTAATCCATAGTATTTGAATACCAGCCACCCCACTTGTTTGTATCGATGATGTTCTGAGATACATAGTAGTAGAATGGGATGATAGCCTGATCTTCGTTGATGAGGATATCTTCTGCAGTCTTGAGAACTTCCATTCTGTCTGAACCTGCAGCCATTCTAGCAGCTTCGTTGATGAGTGTATCATAAACGTCGTTAGAATACTTACCACCATTCATGCCTGCGCCTGTGATGAACATATCGAGGAATGTGTTTGGATCCTGATAGTCACCAACCCAACCAGCTCTAGCAACATCGAAGTTACCAGCGTTTCTGTTTGAGAGGTATGTTGCCCATTCCTGGTTCTCGAGTGTGCAATCAATGCCGAGGTTCTCCTTCCACTGCTTCTGAACATACTCTGCAATCATCTTATGAGCATCGTTTGTGTTGTAAAGAAGTGAGAATGTTGGGAAGCCTACACCGTTTGGATAGCCAGCTTCAGCAAGTAAGCGCTGAGCCTCTTCAACCATAGCATCCTGATCACCATCAAATGGGAACTCAAGTGACTCGTAGCCAGCCATAGCAGGTACAATACCCCAACCAGGAATCTGTCCAGCCTTTGTGACTGTCTCAACAAGAGTCTCTCTGTCGATAGCATAAGAAAGAGCCTTTCTTACTCTTGCATCGTCAAATGGAGCCTTTGTTGTCTGGATTGTGTAATAGTATGTTGAAAGCTGAGGAGCAACCTGATAGTCGCTTCTGAGCATAGCAGAATCTAGCTTATCCTGTGGGATGCCTGTGAGCCAGTCAATCTGACCTGAGAGGTACATGTTATAGTTTGTGTTGTCGTCATCTGATGCATAGAATACAACTTCATCAAGCTTAACACTGTCCTTGTCCCAATACTGCTCGTTCTTTACAGCAACGATCTTGTCCTGAGGTGTCCATTCCTTAAGAACATATGGACCGTTACCTACGAAGTTCTCTGGAAGAACCCACTGGTCGCCATACTTCTCAATTGTGTGCTGAGGAACAACTGCGAATGAGTAATGGCCAAGAGCACCAATAACATAAGGAAGTGGTCCAAGTAGATCCATCTGGAATGTGTAATCATCAAGAGCTCTGATCTGTACAGCGTCTGCAGAAGCCTCTCCGCTGTTGTACTCGCTAGCACCTGCAAGGAACATTGCTGGGAACCAAGCATATGGTGATGCTGTCTCTGGAGCAAGCTCTCTTAGCCATGAGTATACAACATCATGAGCTGTGATTGGTGTGCCATCTGACCAATTAGCATGTCTGAGGTGGAATGTATATGTCTTTCCATCTTCTGAAGCTTCCCAGCTCTCTGCAAGTCCTGGAACTCCGTCTGCTGTCTTTGGATCAAATACGATAAGACCTTCAAAGAGTGCTTCGAAGATTCTATGCTCAGGAACACCCTGGATTTTAGCTGGGTCAAGAGACTCAGGCTCTGAAGAGTTAGCAATACGGAATACAACCTTGTCTGAAGCAGAAGTTGTAGCTGTTGTAGCTGGAGTAGCAGCTGGAGTTGCAGCTGGTGTAGCAGCAGGCTGAGCAGCTGGAGTAGCTGCAGGAGCGGCTGTTGTTGTAGTTGTTGTGGCTGTTGTAGTTGTTGTGCTTTCTTTCTTTCCGCCACAAGAAACGAAAAGAAGCGCAACACAAAGAACTACTGCAAAAATAGAAATAGTTTTTTTCATTGCCATAAACTCCTTAAAGTTCAATATGGAGTTTAGTTTAATGGTTTTTATGCAATTGGTAAAGTTTGAGTTAGAGCTATATAAAGTTAATTTGAATAAAAGTTGTATAAAGTTGCAATAATTATGTAAAGAGAGTGTAAATTAAGTCAACTTGCGTTGTTTTATGTTATCTGGCAAATCTAGCTTTGATCCAAATGCACTACCTCTATCTAAGCTATCTTTATCTACTGAATTGACATAGCGTTTTTCTTTTCTTAATTTCGTTTTATTGAATACAAGCTTCTCTGCAAGTCTCTTGTTTTCATCCTTCTGAAGTACTATTGCGTTATTTGCATCCGATCCATTAGGTGCCATCTTTGAATAAAGCTTCTCGCAAACACCAATTACGAATGCGTTTTTTGATACACTGTACCCACATCGCCTTAATCTTGCTATTTCGTCATCTATTTTTCCTTCTAGATAATCATAGATGTATATAGCAAGCTCTACCTGCTCCAAGCTTCCATATA
Source organism: Flexilinea sp. (assembly GCA_963638635.1). Lineage (GTDB taxonomy): Bacteria > Spirochaetota > Spirochaetia > Sphaerochaetales > Sphaerochaetaceae > Ornithospirochaeta. The sequence goes on along the minus strand of CAVHSB010000015.1, from coordinate 13,667 downwards.
TTCTAATAGTGGATATGCTTGATTCCTTGGATCTTACAGCGAAAACTCCCGTAACGCGTTCTGTGATGCTTAATATATATACATCTGCAGTGCTTATTCTTGATTTCTCTATTATTGGTGCTATATAGATCTTCTCATACGGCTCTTTTTTGATAGTATTCTCACTCATGAGCTTTTCAGCCATTTTGAGTGCAAGCTCTGCCTCTGCTTCAAAGGAGGATGAGGAGAGAGCAAGTAGCTTATTTATCTTATCCTGCGCTTTTTCTTTCTTCTTGAGATTCTCCTTGATTGTTGCTCTGTCAAAGGTAGGATCAACTCCTAATATTGATGTGATATTATGGAATCTCTCTCCATGACCTGTTGTCTCATTGTAAATATTGAATTCAATTGCATGTGCAAGCTCATGCAGAAAGACATTCCTTATGGTCTCATATGAGAATTGCAA
>CAVHSB010000015.1:7366-13212 GCA_963638635.1 Flexilinea sp. | reverse complement strand
TTGCAAAAGAGAGTCATCAAGAACAATCAAGAGATTACCTTCATTGAATAGTCCTAAAGCATTTTTCTCTAGGTTTGGTGCGAAGAGAATTGCACTATAAAGAGGCGGTTTTATGCTGAAGAGTTTCGATGCTTTAGCTCCATCTGCTTTTAATTTTAATATTACTTCGTTTTCTTTTTCGCCTACTACTTCTATTCTTCTGTCCATGAGCTAATAGTAGACTAACAAGTGAAAAATAAGTATATCAGAAATATGTTTTCCTATGATTTCAGAGAGAAAAAAAGAAAAGCGTGTGCAATCTATGGGCCATCTATAGCATTGAAGGCACTATGTATTTTCTTCCTTATTCCCATAGCTGTTGGCTTCTTCATTGCTTTAGATGAGAATACGCTATCAGCATCCTCAATTGTTCCGACAATAGTGGCTTTATTATTGATTGTTACAATCATATATAGAGATGAATGGATATTTGATAACAGAAATAGAGAGATAAGATCAGTCTTCGGCTTCGGTCCATTTGTAAAGAAAGAGATACTCTCATATGACGATATAGAGAGAATTGAGGTGACTCACTTTATAAAGGGCATTCCAGAGTACTCAAAGAATCAAAAGGCTAGCTGGAAGCATAAGGCTCAGGTGGTATTGGCTCTCAGAATAAATGAGGATGATAAGAAGATACTAGAGGTGATGGGGGAGAAGAAGAGTGCTGGAAAGCTTGAGAGAAATGCCTCCTGGCTCTCTGGGTATACTGGGTTATCACTATACGTAGATAGAGCTCGGGATACAAAGCTCAATTGATAGAAATAGGGTGCTCTCGGCACCCTATATTTATGATTTCTTGCTGTGGTCTTCCTTGTCGTATAGCCAGCATGCAACCTCATGTCCTTCCTTTACCTTGAACATTGGAGGAATGTGGCATTGGCAATAGCCCATTTTCTTTGGACATCTGTCGTAGAAGTAGCAGCCTGTTCTTTCTTTATCAGGAGATGGTACATCGCCTTCAAGGACTATACGCTGTCTGCTTCTCTCTAGCTCTGGATCTGGAATAGGAGCCGCAGATAGAAGCGCTTCAGTATATGGATGAAGCGGGCTCTGATAAAGCTCTAGAGCATCAGATACCTCCATGATCTTTCCAAGATACATTACTATGATTCTGTCAGATATATGCTGTATAACTGCAAGGTCATGAGCAATGAATAGGAATGTAATCTTCATCTCCTTCTGAAGATCAGAGATAAGGTTCAGAATCTGAGCCTGAATAGATACATCAAGTGCAGATACAGGTTCGTCTGCAAGAATGATTCTTGGAGATAGTGCTAGTGCTCTTGCGATTCCGACTCTCTGCTTCTGTCCTCCTGAGAACTCATGAGGATATCTATTCTTGAAGGCCTTATTGAGTCCTACCTTCTCCATGAGCTCTTCAACCTTCTTATCAATCTCCTCTCTAGTTAGCTTATGATCTAACAGACCTCTAGCATTATAGATTTCAAGTGGCTCTGCAATGATATTTGAAACAGTCATTCTAGGATCAAGTGATGAATAAGGATCCTGGAAGATCATTTGAATGTTTCTTCTCTCCTTCAATAGAGTTTTCTTATCAGCAGTACATAAATCTACACCCTCAAATTCTACTTTGCCGCTAGTTGGCTTATATAGCTGAGCGATAGATCTTACAGTTGTGCTCTTACCGCAGCCTGATTCACCTACAATACCGAGGATCTCTCCCTCATATACTTCAAATGAAATACCATCAACAGCTCTGATAGCACCTGCCTGTCTTTTGAGTATCCCACCGTTATTGATAGGGAAGTGCTGCTTGAGGTCTTCTACTTTTAGAATAACTTTCTTATCTTTGCTCATCTGCACTCTCCTTTAAAGCATCAGCAATCTCATCCTCTGTGGCATATAGCCAGCAAGAAACCTCTCTATTTTCATCCATCTTCTTAGTTGGAGGATAGCACTTATGGCATACTTCCATGTCTTTGTGGCATCTTGGATGGAAAGGACAGCATGGAGGAAGATCTATTACGTTTGGTGGTTGTCCCTCAATAGAGAAGAGACGCTCGGCCTTGCTGTTTGCATCTAGCTTTGGAACAGATGCAATAAGCCCCTCTGTATATGGATGGTAAGGCTTCTTGAATAGATCTGTTGTAGGAGCCTTCTCTACAATACGTCCGGCATACATTACGCATACATTGTCACACATTCCGGCAACTACACCGAGGTCATGAGTAATGAGGATAACAGCTGTGTTGAATTTTTCATTCATCTTCTCGATAAGCTCAAGAATCTGTGCCTGGATTGTTACGTCAAGTGCTGTTGTAGGCTCGTCTGCAATCAATAGATCTGCATTGCAGGATAGTGCCATAGCAATCATTACACGCTGCCTCATACCGCCTGAGAATTGATGAGGATAGCAATCAATACGCTTTTCAGCAGATGGGATGCCAACCTCCTTGAGCATCTGGATTGCTTTTTCTCTAGCTTGCTTCTTTGTTACATCCTGATGAAGGAGAATAGTCTCAATCATCTGTGTGGATATTCTCAAGAATGGGTTCAGGCTTGTCATAGGATCCTGGAAGATCATGCTGATCTTGTTTCCTCTGATTGATCTGAGCTCCTTCTCGCTCATTTTAAGAATGTCTTTGCCCTCATATATGACCTCGCCTCCTACAGTCTTTCCAGGAGGAGATGGAACAAGGCGCATGATTGATAGGTTAGTTACGCTCTTGCCGCAGCCAGACTCTCCAACTAGACCTACAGTCTCACCCTTATGAACATCAAAGGAAACACCATCTACAGCCTTTACTATGCCAGCATCAGTCTTGAAATGTGTCTGAAGATTCTTAACCTCAAGTATTTTATTGCTATCATTGAATTCTTTCATAAATCACTCCTTAAAGCTGGTTCTTTGACTGTGGGTCAAATGCATCTCTAAGACCATCACCGAAGAAGTTCATTGAGAATAGGAAGAGTACCATTGTGATTGATGGGAAAATAAGCTTCCAAGGATATAGTGTCATAGAGTTGACAGCATCACCGATCAATGAACCCCATGATGCGTATGGAGCCTGTACACCAAGTCCTAGGAAGGATAGGAAGGACTCCTGCATGATGAAGTTAGGAATACGGATAGTAGAGTATACAATAATGATTGATAGAGAGTTTGGAATCATATGCTTTGCAATGATTCTGAAGGTTGAAGCGCCCATGCTTCTTGCAGCCTCTACATATTCCTGATTCTTCAAGCTCATTATCTGACCTCTTACCATACGTGCGATAGTAAGCCATGAGATAAGCGACAGAGCTAAGAATAGGTTGGATATCTTTCTTCCCCAGATGGCCATGAAGATGATTACAAGAAGCATATATGGAAGACCATACATTACATCTACGAATCTCATGAGGTAGTAGTCAACCTTACCACCGCAATAGCCAGCAATAGATCCAACGCAAATACCAATGAGAATAGAAGTGATTGTACCAATAAGGCCAATTGCTATAGATACTCTGCCACCATAAACGATTCTTGAGAGAAGATCTCTTCCAAGATAGTCTGTTCCGAATAGGTAGCGTCTCTCATTGGTCTTGCTAGCCTCAATATCTGCAGAAAGCCCATTATCTAGAGTAATCTCTTCCTTAAGAGGGAAAGACATCTCCTTGCCTTCTTTGATCTCTGCTTTTACCTGCTTTAGAGCACTCTTGTTGACAGAAGCAGAAATCTTGCCATAGAGATTTGCCTTAACTAATGATTCGTACTCTTTTGTTGAATAGTTCTCAAATTGAGTCAATGCAGATGTATCGATATCTTCCTGAGTCAATGTGCCTTCGCTGTCATTGCTCTTGATTGTGTTCTTAAGAGAAGATAGAAGCTCATTGTTTACAGTATCATGAAGTTTTTCAAGATCGGCATTGATCATTGTGGCATAGACAGTATATAGAGCATCAGGAGAAGCCTTGCTGAGATTTACTTTCTCACCATCGATATCTGCATAGATGCTCTTGATAGTGATCATGATATCACTCTCAATCTTATCCTTTACCTTATCAATCTGCTTCTGCTCTGAGGCACTGAGTGTCAAGGTACCCTCTTCAAGTGCTTCCATGCCTTCCTCGTATAGAAGATTCCATGCTTTGTTCGTGTTGTCGTTCATGACCCAGTCGGAGACCTTAGCATTGTCTTCTTCTGAAAGCACTAATCTTCCAGCCTTCCAAGCTGATGTGAATACATCCTTATACTTCTTCTCAAGCATAAGCTCACCGCTTGTCTTTGTAAGACTTGGTCTTAGGTGCTGATGATCTGTTACGATCTCATCATAAGGATATAAAGGAAGAAGACCAGCAATAGCTGCAACAAAGGCATAGATGATTACTACAATCATCCCAAATACCGCCATCTTGTTCTTCTTGAGTCTCTTCCAGGCCTCTTTTGTTAGGCTTGTACCTTCGATGACCTGATTGAATTCATTTGTTGTTACATTCTTTTTTCTTGCCATCTTGTGCCTACTTGTATGAGATTCTTGGGTCGAGGAGAGAATAAACAACGTCAACGACGAAGTTCATTACAACGAGTATTACAGAGTAAACAATTACTACACCTACAATGAGTGTATAGTCTCTGTTGAATGAGGACTGTACGAAGAACTTTCCAAGTCCAGGTACTCTGAATACCTGCTCAACAACGATAGAGCCTGTAATGATACCTGCAAAGGCTGGTCCTAAGTATGAAACAATAGGAAGCATTGCACCCTTCATTGCGTGCTTGAATACGATAGTTGAGTTCTTCATGCCCTTTGCCTTAGCTGTTCTGATGTAGTCAGATCTCAATGTCTCAAGCATGCTAGAGCGTGTAAGACGTGCAATATCTGCATAATATGCAAATGAGAGAGCTAAGGTTGGAAGAATGATTGTAAGCCAGCTGGAATCTCTGTCGCTGATCCAGCCAGATGTTGGCAGCCACTTGAGCTTCATAGCAAATACGAGCTGCAATACTGGTCCGACTACAAATAGAGGAATAGATAGACCAAGGGATGCTAAGCTCATAGCAAAATAGTCAAAGAATGTATTCTGCTTCAATGCAGAAATTATTCCAAATGATATTCCGAAAAAGAGTGCAACGACCATTGCCATGCATCCCAATTCGATAGAATTCGGAAGAGAAGTAAAAATAAGATAGTTTACATCATGGTCCTTATATTTATATGAAGGTCCAAGGTCTCCTCTTAGTACATCAAACAGATATCTGCCATATTGCTTAAGAATAGGCTCATCAAGATGGTATTTTGCCTCGATGTTTCTCTTGATTACCTCTGGTAGTGCTCGCTCTCCGTCAAAAGGACCGCCAGGTGCGATTCTAACGATGAAGAAGCTTAGAGTGATAATAACCAGAATGGTAGGTATCATGCCGATGAGTCGTTTGATGATATATTTTGTCATGCACAACTCCTATCCTCACTAGTACCAAATAAAATCTAGTGTGCTTAATTTTAATTTAAATGCATAGATTTTCTATAACTATACAAAATTATGCAATCAATATATCAATTTATAACGAAGTTTTATCATTCATTCAAGACTAGAGCAATGTTGTATTTGCCTCTTCTTTGAGATAAAGTCTCTATTATGAGAAAAATTTACATAGAGAGTCTTGGCTGTGCTAAGAACCAAGTTGATTCAGAGGTATTGCTTACATACGCAGAAGAGAATGGCTTTGAGAGGACAATGGAGGCGGCGGATGCTGATGTCATTGTTGTAAATACATGTGGTTTCATTGAGAGCGCTAAGACAGAATCTATTAACACATTCTTCTCTTTAAAAGAGATAAATCCAAATGCAAAGATAGTTCT
>CAVHSB010000015.1:4785-7356 GCA_963638635.1 Flexilinea sp. | reverse complement strand
GGTTGCCTTGCTCAGCGTTATGGAAAAGAGATGGAGCTTGATGAGGCTGATGCCATATTTGGCAATCATGATCTTTCGAAGTTTCCTGAGATATTGGCAGATTTAGATAAAAGACGTCAGGTGCTTGTTCCTGAGTATCCAGATCCAGACAGGGAAAGAGATGACAGAGCAGAGCTTATGGGATTCCCTAGAAGCGCATTCCTTAAAATAAGTGAGGGCTGTAACCATAGATGCTCCTATTGTGCTATTCCTGTTATAAGAGGTCCTCTAAGAAGCCGCCCATTTGATAAGGTTGTTGAGGAGGCTAAGCGTCTTATAAAAGAGAATGTCTATGAGATAAATATCATAGCCCAGGATCTTGGAGCATATGGGCTTGATCTATATGGTAAATCAAGATTTGTAGAGCTTATGGACACATTATCAGCACTTGATGGGGATTTTGTCCTAAGAATGCTCTATATCCATCCAGATACATTCCCTGAAGCACTTATTGATTTAGTTGCTGAGCGAAAGAAGATACTCCCATATTTTGATATTCCATTCCAGCATGCATCTCATAGAATACTTCTTTCAATGAGAAGGACAGGCTCTGTTGAAATCTATGCAGATTTGGTAAGAAGAATAAGAGAAAAATGTCCAGATGCTGTTGTAAGGTCTACATTGATGCTTGGCTTCCCTGGAGAGGAGAGGGAGGACTTTGAAGAGCTTTTGAGATTTGTGAAGCTTGCTAAGCTTGATTGGATGGGCTCCTTTACTTACTCAAGAGAGGAAGATACTCCAGCCTTTGATATGAGAGGTGAAAAGGAGCACAACAAAGCTCATAAGGTTGCATTAAAGTGGCAGAAGGAGCTTGAGGAGGTTCAGAGCGCCATTACGGAAAAGCAGCTTCAGCGCTTTGTCGGAAATACATATAGAGCACTTATTGAAGAGAAGGTCGAGGGTGAGGATCTAGCTATTGGCAGAATATATTCAGAGGCTCCTGAGGTGGATGGCCTTACTGTAGTCATGGGCCGCGATATGAAGCCAGGAGATGTTGTATCTGTTGGTATCAGAGCAGTCAGAGGCGTAGATTTAGAGGGTGTAAAAATTGGTTGATTTAAACTCTCTTAATAAGGAGCAGAGAGATGCTGTTCTTGATTTTGACCATAACCTTTTGATTTTGGCCTGTGCTGGATCTGGCAAGACAAGAACTGTCACAAGCAAGATAGCCTATGCAATAGAGAATGGAATATATAAGCCATCTGAAATTGTTGCTGTTACCTTTACAAACAGAGCTGCTAAGGAGATGAAGGATAGAGTTGCAGCAGCTCTTCCAGATATCGATACAAGCTGGCTCGAGATAAGAACATTTCATAGCCTTGGTGCCTGGCTTTTAAGAAGATTCCATAGTGAGGCAGGACTTGAGCGAGATTTCTGCATATATGACGATGATGACTCATTGTCGCTTCTTGCTTCTGCTGTAGCACTTGATAAAAAGGTCTTGAAAGAGATATTGAAGAAGATTTCAAAGGCCAAGGATCTTGGACTTACTCCAGAATCTAATCTAAGGAGCATATCTTCAGATCCTGATTTCAGACGCTATTTCAGCATGTACGAGGATGCTTTAAGAAAGACTGGCAATGTTGACTTTGCAGATCTTATTCTCAAAGCTACAGAGCTTTTGTCAGATGAGAATAATGAAGCTTCACGCTATTGCCATAGCAGATTCAAGATGATACTTGTTGATGAGTATCAGGATTCAAATACCGAGCAATTCCTCTTTTTGAAGGCCTTTAAGGGAAGCGCAAAGCTTATAGTAGTAGGGGATGATGACCAATCAATCTACTCATTCAGAGGTGCTGAGGTAAAGAACATTCTCTCTTTTGCGAACTCCTTTGAAAACGTAAGAGAAATCAAGCTTGAGAAGAACTACAGATCTACTGATGAGATATTAAAGCCCTCAAGTGCTCTTATAAAGCACAACGTTGAAAGACATCCTAAGGATATTGTATCTGCAGATGGAAAGAAGGGGCAGAAGCCTTCTGTCTTGTGCTCATACAATGGAACAGGCGAAAGTGTGCGAATAGCGGGGCTTATTGAGAATCTTGGCTCTTATAACAATACTGCAATACTTTATAGGACAAATGCGCAATCGCAATTGTTTGAACAGGCACTTACTGATAAAAAGATTCCATATAAGGTAGTAGGTGCTTTGAAATTCTATGACCGTGAAGAGATCAAGGATGGACTTGCTTTCCTGTATTTATTGATGAATAAGAGAGATCATGTTTCTTTCAGACGTATAATAAATAAGCCAGCAAAGGGGCTTGGAGAGGCTAAGGTCAATAAAATTCTCTCATATAGCGATGATATAGATGTGGCTTTGAAAATCTATACAGATAATGAGCGTGGCAGTGCAAGAGATAATGCATATAAGTTCCTCAAGGCTATAGAAAGTGCTGAAAAAAGCATTGTAGAGAATGTTGATTTAGGCGAGATGATGACAGCTGCACTTGACGATACTGGACTTTTGGAGAATTATCAGCAGGAGCCAGATAAAGCCATAAGAGCTACTAATCTTGAGAACCTGGA
>CAVHSB010000015.1:2777-4775 GCA_963638635.1 Flexilinea sp. | reverse complement strand
GTCACAGCTTGTCAACATTCTATCTGAGGCTGGGAGAGGAAGAGAGGCGTTATCTCTATTTCTTGAAAAGCTTACTCTAGATAGCACAACACTTGGTAATCATGATCCTAGAGATGAAGAGGGCGTTACCTTAATTACCATGCATAATACCAAGGGGCTTGAGTTTGACAGGGTCTTTGTTGTTGGACTTGAGCAGCATTTGATTCCGGGAAAGACAATTGAGACGCCAAGTGAGAAGGAGGAGGAGCGTAGAATACTCTATGTTGCTATGACTAGGGCCAGAAAGTCGCTCTATCTTTCCTTTGCAAAGCTTAGAAAGCAATGGGGAAAGACTGAGAATACTCTACCATCCTGTTTCTTAAGAGAGATTCCTAGAGAGCTATTGGCGGGTGATGTTGATGATATCTACAGCACTAAGACCGCAACAGGATCTGGCTATGGCTCATCCTTCTCAGGCTATAAGCCATACTCTAATCCTTATTCATATATAGGGCATCAGACAAGCTATAGGCCTCGCACTGCTATTGAGAATACTCCTGCTTGGGCAGATGATATAGCTGTAGCTAAACCTAAGGTCAATATAGTTAAAAAGCCTCAGAGCACTGTAAGATTCACCCTTGGCGATAAAGTAAAGAACCCTACATATGGGGAGGGGGTTGTTTCGGAGATTGAGGATAGAGGCGATAAGCGTATATTGACTATAGAATTCAAGAAAAATAAGGCTAAGTTCGTAGAAGGCAAAGCAGTTTTGGAGAAGCTGTGATCAAGTACTAGACATGTGAAGATGAAATTTTATATACTCATCCTCGCATGTATTTTGTATATGCGATTAAATCCCATGCCGCTTAGGTTTCTTTTGGAACCAGAAGCAGAGGAAGAAGAGTGTATGGGGCGAAAGCTCCTCCCAACATATCCTTTCCCAGGTAGACTCTTCCAATCTGATTCCCAAAAGGATTCGGTGACCCTAAGATGTATGTTCCGTATGGATTGAGAAATGGTTTTCTCAGGAGAAAAAGTTATTAAGGTGTAGTTATGAAGACTATTTTTGTTAAACCAGCAACGATGGCCAAGAAGTGGTATATCATCGATGCAGAAGGTAAGAACCTCGGTAGAGTAGCTGTTGCAGCTGCTAGAATTCTCCGCGGTAAGAATAAGCCAGAGTATGTTCCTCATCAGGATATGGGCGACTATGTAATTATCATCAACGCAGCTAAGGCTACAGTCACCGGAAACAAGGTACAGGATAAGATGTACTACAGACATTCAATGTTCCCAGGTGGACTCAAGGCTGAGAACTATGGCCAGATGGTTGCTAGAAAGCCAACATACCCAATGGAACACGCTGTTAAGGGAATGCTTCCTTCAGGAAAGCTTGGTGAAAGACTTTTCACTAACATCAAAATCTATGCAGGTGCAGTGCATCCACATCAGGCACAGCAGCCAATCGCTGTTGAAATTTAAGGGGTAGACGAAAATGGCAAAGAATGAAAATAAAGTTGTAGATCTTGGTCGTGGCACAGGCCGCAGAAAGACCGCAGTTGCTAGAGTTTATCTCAGAGAAGGCAACGGCTCAATCGTAGTTAATGGCAAGAAGGTTGACGAGTATTTTGTTGACGCTATCAATGCAGCAGTAGTTGCACAGCCATTTGTTGTAACAGAGACTGTTGGCAAGTTTGATGTAGTTATCAACGTAACAGGTGGTGGTATCAATGGTCAGGCTGAGGCTTGCAGACATGGTATTGCTAGAGCTTTAGTTGCTAACGATGAGGCTTATCGCCCAGCACTACACACAGCTGGCTTCATGACAAGAGACCCAAGAATGGTCGAGAGAAAGAAGTACGGTCATCGTGGTGCAAGAAGACGCTTCCAGTTCTCAAAGAGATAATCTTATTTATCACAAGGAAAAGACCAACGAATTTGTTGGTCTTTTTTTATGACTTGTTGTATCATCCTAGCTATGGTTTCTGCATACGACAAAGCACTCTCTTATCTATCAGA
>CAVHSB010000015.1:0-2767 GCA_963638635.1 Flexilinea sp. | reverse complement strand
GTATCTATCTGATAGAGAGCATACAGAAAAAGAGATTAGATCTAAGCTAAAGGCTAAGGGCTATAGAGATGATGAAATAGAGGAATCAGTAAATAAGCTGCTCTCTGAAGGCTCTATATCTGAGGTGCGTTATGCTGATGGCTATATAAGAAGCAGAATGAGAAAGAATCCAGAGGGGAAATCGATTCTTTTTATGCGTCTTAAGGAGAAAGGCTCTCCTCAATCTATTGCAAAGGAAGCCATTGATATATATTTTTGTGAAGGTCTTTATGTGGAGCCTCTATCGAAGCTCTACAAGAGTCTTGTATCACGAAAGGGAGAAGATAAAGCTCTTGCCGTGCTTTATAGAAAAGGTTTCTCATCTGCTGAGATAAAAGAAGCAAAAGAGTTTTGCAATATAGATGATGAAGAATAAAAAACTAGTTGAGATACTATTGCCGACTTTATTGCCCGCAGCTGCCTATTCTATTGTTGTTATATACTTTTCTGATAGCGTTGATGCTAAGCTGTTGCTGCTATCTGGAGCGCTTGGCTATTTATCTGCCTTTTGTATTTATGATTCAGTATGTCTGCTATCAATAAAGCATTTCAGAGGAGCTTTCAAATCATTAGCAGCTGCTCCTTTCTTCTTAATTGCTGCTTGTCTTCTTTTTGAATGGCAGTTATTTGATATTAGAAATGATCACTTCTATCTATTGCTGCCTGAGCTTGCTATGGATACTGCACCAATCATCATAATGATAGCTTATATAGGCCTTTTACATAGGAAAATAGCAGGAAAACACTTTAAGCTGATAGCTTATCTATATGCTGCAAGCTCTATATTCTTCTTTTTATGTTCACTCGATTATTCATTTTCATTCAGCTATATATTCCTGGATATCATGAACTGTGAGCTCTATTCATTCCTCTCAATGGCGTTTATGCTGCTAATGGCTATAATAGGCCTCGAAATCATACTATCACCAAAGAAGGTTTCTATGATCAATAGCCTTATTGTAGCTTCACTCGTTATCAGAATAGCAATAAACTTCGAAGAGTATACGAGCGGTATGGTATTGAGGGCTATATATATCAAGCCTGTTGCTAGTGTAGGCTTTTATATCAGTGCCATGCTCTATTCTGTCTTTGCATCATATCCAACAGCAATTTTGTTTGCTCTTCTTTTTATTGGTCCGGTGCTCAGTAAAGCATCATTTGGGAATGGAGATGAGTCTGCTGGTTTCATCCACATAAGACAAACGGAGGATGGCTTTGAGATTCCTCCTAATACACCTTCTCTATAAAGATTGACTTTTTCTCTTGTTTTGTAGATATTTAGCATATCATACTTAATGATTAAGGAGACTCGAAAATGAGTATTATTGAAAGTATTGAAGCAAGAGAAATTCTCGATTCACGTGGCAATCCAACTGTAGAAGTTGATGTATATCTCGAAGATGGAACAATGGGCAGAGCTGCCGTACCATCAGGTGCTTCTACTGGTGTTCATGAAGCTGTAGAGTTGAGAGACGGAGATAAAAAGCGCTTTGGTGGTAAGGGTGTTCTCAAGGCAGTTGACAATGTAAACAATATTATCGCTCCAGAGGTTGAGGGCATGGATGCTCTTGATCAGGTTGCAATTGATAAGGCTATGATCGCACTCGATGGAACTCCAAACAAGGCTAAGCTTGGCGCTAATGCTATTCTTGGTGTTTCAATGGCTGTTGCTAGAGCTGCTGCTAACTACCTAGGTCTTCCACTTTTCAAGTACCTCGGTGCATATAAGAGCACAGTTCTTCCTGTTCCTATGGCTAACATCCTAAATGGCGGTGCTCACTCAGACAATAAGGTTGACTTCCAGGAATTCATGGTTATGCCTATTGGTGCATCAAGCGAGAGAGAGGCTATCAGATGGACAGCTGAGGTATTCCACAGCCTAAAGAGCGTTCTCAAGGCTAAGGGCTACAATACAGGCGTTGGTGATGAGGGCGGCTTTGCTCCAGACCTACAGTCTAACGAAGAGGCTCTTGAGGTTATCATGGAAGCTATCAAGAAGGCTGGTTACACAACTGGCAGAGATGGAGACTTCATGATCGCACTTGATCCAGCTTCATCAGAGCTCTATGACGAGGAGAAGAAGGTCTATAAGCTAAAGTGGACAACAGGCGAAGAGAAGACATCTGCAGAGATGGTTGATCTTTGGGAGAGCTGGGTAAATAAGTATCCTATCATCTCAATTGAGGATGGTATGGCTGAAGATGACTGGGAGGGCTGGAAGATGCTCACAGACAGAATCGGCGATAGAGTACAGCTCGTTGGTGATGACCTCTTTGTTACAAACGCAGAAAGACTCAAGATCGGTTTCGAAAAGGGTGTTGCTAACTCTATTCTTATCAAGGTTAACCAGATTGGTACTCTTACAGAGACTTTTGAGGCTATTAAGAGCGCTGAGAGACATGGCTATACTGCAGTTGTATCTCACAGATCAGGTGAGACTGAAGACAGCTTCATCGCTGATCTAGTAGTTGGACTTGAGACTGGCGAGATCAAGACAGGTTCTATGTCAAGATCAGATAGACTTGCTAAGTACAACCAGCTTATGAGAATCGAGGACTACCTTGGTGAAGATGCTGAGTATGCAGGTCGCAAGGCTTTCAAAGTACTATAATCCTCAAAAATCCTAATAGGTTTTGATAAATTGCCTCTTTTCTGACGAGAAGAGGCATTGTTTTCAATTGAAAATCGACAAAATTATTTAATTTTGTATAGAAAAATATAAAGTTTA
>CAVHSB010000014.1:5971-22271 GCA_963638635.1 Flexilinea sp. | reverse complement strand
TACCACTGAACTACTTCCACCATATCAAAAGTGAAAATACACTCTTAACAGCAATACTATGCCGAAATAATAAAATATTGTCAACAGCTTTTAAATATACTTTTCCAAATGTTTTTTAGATATATAAAATTATATATTAATTATATAGTTCTAATATTATTTACATAAGAAAATATAGAATAACTTCTTTAGCGCTGTTATATCCTTTGTTCCAGCTGTCTCATAGCAGGAGTGCATAGCAAGCTGAGCCAGTCCAACATCTGCAGTCCTAATTGAGATTTTCTGAGAAGATAGATTGCCAAGAGTAGAGCCTCCAGGAACATCAGAGTTATTAACAAAGAATTGATATGGAATCTGATTCTCATCCATTAAAGCTCTGAGATATGAGCCACTCTCGCCATCTGTCGTGTACTTCTGATTAGCTGCATATTTAAGTAGAACTCCGCCATTCATCTTTGGCTTATTTGATGGATCGCACTTCTCGGGGTAGTTAGGGTGCATTGCGTGGCCATTATCTGCGCTGATTACTCTGCTATTTGCTATTAGAATGTCCTTCTCTTCCTCTTCAATGCCAAAGGAGTAGCATATTCTATCTATAGTTTTTACAAGAAAATCAGAGAGAGCGCCTTGCTTTGTGCCGCTTCCTGTCTCCTCGTTATCAAATAAAGCAGCAATAGCAAGCTTCTTAGATGGAGTTGCTTTGATAAGCGACTTGAATGCAGAGAATGCACACTCTAAATCATCAATCTTAGGGGATGAGAAGAATTCTTTGTTTGCACCCCATATAACAGGCTGTGTCTTATTGTATAAGAAGAGATCATAGTCAAGTAAAGCTTCCTTATTGCACCTTGCGTGCTCTGCAAGCTTATCGAAGAAGGACACAGAACTATCAAAGTCAGAGAAGAGTGGCATGAATTCCTTCTGTATGGAGTACTTTATTCCATTGTTTGCTTCTCTGTTTTGATGTATAGCCAGATTCACAATCTCAACCATGTCATCTTTAAAGTCTACAAGTCTTTCTTTTACCTCTCCATTCTCTTTGATGAATACTCTTCCAGCAATAGATAGGGGCCTATCAAACCAAGGAGCTAGCAATAGTCCGCCATATGACTCGACATTGAGTCTTGTTGCGCTTCCTTCCGTCTTCAGCTCTGGATTTGATTTGATCTTGAAGCATGGACTATCTGTATGTGCAGCTACTATATTGAAGCCATCGAAGTCTGATGGAACCTTAAAGGCTATGATTGCGCTGTTATTTCTTTTGATAAAATAAGATTTGTTCTTCTCTAAGTTGAAGCGCTTAGTCTCCTCAAGCTCAATAAAGCCATTTGCTTTAAGCTCATCCTCCATATTCTTAATAACATGGAACGTAGAAGGGCTGGCTGAGATGAAATTGATAAGCTCTTCTGTATCTTTGATAAATTCACTATTCATAGTTATGAGTCTATCACTCATAGGACTAGAATGTATACTTGACTCCTGACATCAGCTCAAAATCAAAGGCTAAAGCAGCAGATGGATTATTATCCATATGCCATACATTATAGAAGGACATGGAGGAGTAGATATCAAGATTCTCATTGAAGCTGTAGGAGCCGCTTAGAGTTGTTCTGAGTGTGTATTGCGTCTCATCCGAGATTAGCTGCTGGTATTTTGTAAAAGGATAGGATGTATTGCCATCAGTCTTCTTTGAGTATCTGCTTGCTGCGTTTACAGGGCCTTTGGCGTTGAACATCAATTCTGCTCCAACCGCCCATTTATCTATTGATAGATATTCAAGAGAGAGAAGCACATTTAGATTATTGCAGCCATATGGATATCCAAGATATGTAAGGTCATATACACCATGGTTTGATCTCTGGTTTCTTATGGCTATAACATAATTTAGCGTATAGTCATCATTGCCGTCTCTTAGGTATAGGGCAGGGCTTGTGAAGGTTGCTTCAATAGTGCTTTTCAAAAAGCCATTTGAGATAGCTGCAGCGCTTTTTAGTCCAAGCTGAAGACCAAGAGCATCAGGCTTTGCCTCGTCTCCATCTTCGCTTGCATGCTTCTTCTCTCCAGGTATATTGAGGTCGTCAATAACTATAGCTATGCTTTGCTCTAAGCCTTTTGTGAGCATGTAATCCCACTCTAGGGAAAGTATTGAGTTGGCGTTCCCTGCTATATAGAGGTTATGGAAGAACATTACAGGATTGAGTACCTGTAAATCCAGTACTCCCTTTGAGCTTTGGTAGATTATGGCCTCTTCAATTGCGAGTCTCGATTTTCTAGATGCATCTATCCATTCAATTCTATGATCAAGAAGCAGCTTGATGCCTGTGTATGCATCTGTATTCTGATCAAAATATCTATCAAGACCAATGCTTTTATCTGTTGATGCATCTGGACTTTCATATTGATCAGGGTATGGAAAGAAGGATGCAAGGAAATCAACCTTTACCCTTGGTGTGAAGACAGAGAGATTAAGTGCATTGTGATATGGTACATGTCTATCTACTACAAAGTTGCCGCTCTCTCCGCTTCCATGGTCATATTGATCTCTTCCTAATTGCAGATTCCACCATTCGCCTCCAGCGCTTATGAAGGCACGATAAGGGAAGTTGAAGTTAAAATCCTCATAATCCAGGGCCGTGAATGACGATACCATAGGTATATTATTCATGAAATTGGTAGATCCAAAGGGCTTTAGTGTATGAACTGTATTCTCAATTGGAAGCTCGAAGTGAACAGCTCCTGAGCTTTTGATCATTAAATCAAGGCCTATTATCATGAAATTGTTTCTTTTGAGAGCATTTTGAAGCTCGTTATCAAAGGCGGAGTACTTGGAAGTATACTCTTCGCTTGGCTTACCGTTTGCTTCATATGTGATGCTGTCTCTGAAGGCTGTATTGGTGTGGTAATAGACTTCAGGGTTAATAGTACCTCTAGTTGAGAAGTTGAAGACAGATTCGTTGTTATCAAGTGCAACCTGGCTTAAAAGCTTCTTATATATTCTCTTTTGGTTTTCTGACATAGGCACATTCTCTATAGCTTTTAGGTAGAGATTTGCTTCGTTTGCGCTATATGGTCTCGTCTTCGATACAGTCTTGCCAAGGGAACGGAACAGAAGGTCCAGCTCTTCATAGAAGTAGTCAGAGAGCTTTATCTTTGCCGATCCTCCGACAGGAAGAGAAAAGATAGAATGATTTATTAATATGATAATCAATATTATCGATAACAGCTTTTTCATTTGTTTTATTTTTGTTCAAACAAATATATTAATCAAGCGACAGATTATTAACAATTGTTTAACAGAAGGATGATTATGTAATTAACATGTACTTCCTATTCTCTAGTCATCAGGAGAAAAAGAAATGAAGAAAATCATTACACTAATGGTTGTTGCAATGGTAGCAGCATGTCCTCTTTTTGCTAATGGTGCTAAGGAAGTCAAGAATATTTCAGTTATTTCAAGAGAGGATGGATCAGGCACTAGAGGTGCATTTGTAGAGCTCGTTGGTCTTCTTGATTCTAAGAAAGTCGATCAGACAACAGCTAACGCTGAGATTGCTAACTCAACATCAGTTGTAATTACTACAGTATCTGGAAATAAGAATGCTATTGGATATATCTCACTTGGATCACTAAGTGATGTTGTTAAGGCAGTTAAGGTAAATGGAGTTGAAGCAAGCCAGGAGAATATCGTAAATGGCAGCTATAAGCTTCAGAGACCTTTCAATATTGCATATAAGACACTTACACCACAGGCTGAGGATTTCTTAAACTATGTATTCTCAAATCAGGGACAGAGCATTGTTGAGAAGAAGGGCTACATCAAGGTTCAGACAAATGGCGATTACAGCTCAAAGGGCATAAGCGGAAAGCTTACGATCTCTGGTTCCTCTTCTGTATATCCACTAATGGAGAAGCTTGTTGAAAGCTACAAGGCTTTGAATCCACAGCTTGATATCTCACTTCAGCAATCAGATTCAACAACTGGAATGAAGGATGCAATCAATGGCGTCAGCGATATCGGAATGGCTTCAAGAGAGCTTAAGGCATCTGAGCTTGAGTCAGGTCTTACAAACAGAGTAATCGCAGTAGATGGCATTGCAGTAATTGTTAACAAGGAAAATACAGTATCTGATTTGTCAATTGACCAGATCAAGGAAATCTACCTTGGAAATCAGACAAGCTGGGAGTAGGAATGAATCGCGAGAACGTGATGAGGATAGGCTGCTTTATTGCAGCCTCTCTGTCGATTATATCGGTAGCCTTGATATCTATATTCCTATTGGCTGAAGGCATTCCTGCTATACATGAAATAGGTTTTACGAAGTTCATATTCGGCCGTGTATGGAGACCTGGCTCAGAGGAGTTCGGAATACTTCCGATGATTGTTGGATCTATTTATGTTACAGGTCTCGCAATACTCTTCGGAGTTCCAATAGGAGTTCTATCTGCAATCTTTTTAAGCTATTATGCGGGAAAGAGGTCCTATGCAATCGTTAAGCCAATGATGGAGCTTCTTGCAGGTATTCCTTCTATAGTATATGGATTATTCGGGCTTGTTGTTATTGTTCCTATGATGCAGAGAATCTTTCCAGGAACAAGTGGAAAAAGCGTGCTTACAGCAGCATTGCTGCTTTCTTTTATGATTCTTCCGACTATCATAACAGTATCTGAGACATCAATAAGAGCAGTAGATGAGAGCATGTACCATGGAGCATTAGCACTTGGGGCAACAAAGGAAATAAGCATATTCACAGTCTCATTAGTTGCAGCTAAATCCGGAGTCGTATCTTCTATAGTGCTTGGGATAGGCAGAGCTATAGGTGAGACAATGGCTGTGATAATGATTGCAGGAAACCAGGCTGTGATTCCAAGATCATTATTGTCTGGTGTAAGAACTATGACAGCTAATATAGTGCTTGAAATGGGCTATGCAGCAGATCTTCATAGAGGCGCGCTTATAGCAACAGGCGTTGTGCTCTTCGTTTTCATCATGATAATCAACTTGTCATTTTCAGCACTAAGGAGCAGAAGGTCATGAAGAATAAGCATGCTTCATCTGTATTATTGAAGGCTTTGGTTTATCTATCAGCATTCATTACAATCGCTATAGTTGTATCTATCATCGGCTATATTCTCATAACAGGCATTCCTAATCTTAAGCCATCGCTATTTGCGCTTAAGTATACAAGTGAGAATTGCTCGATGATGCCAGCGCTCATAAATACATTCATAATGATTGTCTTATCGCTTCTTATAGGGCTTCCTATTGGAATCTTCTCTGCTGTATTTCTTACAGAGTATGCAAAGAGAGGCAGCAGATATGTAAAGCTTGTCAGAATGATGGCAGAGACTCTCTCTGGAATCCCTTCTATCGTCTATGGCCTTTTTGGCTACATATTCTTCAATATAGCTCTTAAGTGGGGCTACAGCATTCTCTCTGGTGCGTTGACGCTCAGCATGATGATTCTCCCTCTTATAATGAGAACATCAGAGGAGGCTCTATTATCAGTTCCTGATATGTATAGAGAGGGCTCCTTTGGCCTCGGTGCTGGAAAGGTCAGAACCATATTCTCAATCATGATTCCATCATCTATGAGCGGAATATTTGCAGGCGTTGTGCTTGCTATAGGCAGAATAGTAGGTGAGACAGCTGCTTTGGTATTCACATCTGGTACGGTAGCTGGAGTGCCTAAGAGCATTATGGGATCTGGAAGGACCCTATCTATACATATGTATGTTCTTATGAGTGAGGGACTTCATATGAATGAGGCTAAGGGTGTTGCTGTAGTTCTATTGATATTGGTTCTTGCTCTTAATTTTCTATCAGCAAGACTTCAGGAAGGATTGAAAAAGAAAAATGGATAATGTTTTTAATATTAAGGACCTTCATCTTCACTATGGAGATTTTGAAGCGCTCAAGGGCATAAATCTCGATATTGAGGAGAATAAGATCACTTCATTTATTGGACCATCAGGATGTGGCAAATCCACTCTTCTAAGATGCCTAAATAGAATGAATGACCTAGTTGAAGGCTGTCGTATTGATGGAGAGATTCTTTTAAAGGGCGAGAATATCTACAATGGAGATATTGATGTGCCGACACTTAGAAAAAGAGTTGGAATGGTATTCCAGAAACCTAATCCCTTTCCTATGACTATCTTCGATAACATAGCCTACGGTCCCCGGGTTCATGGAATAAAGAACAAGGCAAGGCTTACGGAAATCGTTGAGAAGGCACTTGTAGATGCAGCTCTGTTTGATGAAGTAAAAGACAGACTCAATAAGAGTGCATTAGGTCTATCTGGTGGACAAATGCAGAGGCTATGCATAGCAAGAGCTCTTGCAGTAGATCCTGAGGTGCTATTGATGGATGAGCCTACTAGCGCACTAGATCCTATATCTACGCTTGCGATAGAGAATCTTGCTCTCTCGCTTAAAAGCAAATATACGATTGTAATAGTAACTCACAATATGCAGCAGGCTATGAGAATTTCAGACTATACTTCCTTCTTCCTCTTGGGAAATATCATAGAGAGTGCTCCAACGGAGGAGCTTTTCTCGAATCCAAAGGAGAAGAAGACAGAAGATTACATTACAGGAAGGTTCGGTTGATATGATAAGAGGACAGGAAAGAGAGCAGAAGCTCTTAGTTGATTCAATTATAGAGGTTGGTGGCATTGCAGAGGATGCACTTGCTCTTCTTGAGCGTGCATTGAAGGATAAAAACGATGGGAGAACAAATAGCATCGCAGAGTACTCTGATGAGATAAAGGCCAGAAGCAGAGAGTGCGAGAGAGAGGCCTTGAAGATTATTCTTCTTCACCATCCAGTTGCACGTGACTTGAGGCTTATAACAGCTGCTATAAGAATGTCAAATGATCTTGAACGTATTGGCGACAATGCGGGAGATATCGGTGAGATTCTTCCATTTTTCAAGAATCTTTCACTTGCTCAGCAATCTGGTCTTATTGATATGGCAACAGAGGTCAAGAGAATGGTGCAGAATGCAGTTGATGCACTTCTTGAGGGCTCAGAGGAGAAGGCCGAAGAGGTTGTTGAGAGCGATGATATTGTAGATGGCCTATTCCTGAAAGCCAAGAATAATATGGTAGAGGTAATTAGAGAGAATGCACCAGATGCAGATGAAGCTCCGGATATTCTCATGGTTGCTAAGTACTTTGAGAGAATGGGGGACCATGCAGTCTCCTTTGCATCCTATGTTGGCTGGATGATAAGCGGCAATGACAAGTGGTTATCTAAGTAAGTAATATGGTATAATGAGGATATGATATATATTGTTGAAGATGATTCCGGAATAAGAAAGCTGTTATCTGTAGCACTTGAGGGAAATGGCTTTGAGACTAAGGCCTTTGAAAGTGGACTGAATGTCTTTGAGGAGGCTAAGAAGGACATGCCAGAGCTTGTGCTTTTAGATATCATGCTGCCAGGTAAGGATGGGCTAGAGGTGCTCTCTGAAATCAGAGGCGACAAAGCAACAGAGGCTCTTCCTGTAATCATGGTAACAGCAAAGGACAGCGAATATGATAAGGTCGTCGGCTTTGAAAAGGGCGCCGATGACTATATATCGAAGCCATTCTCGATGCTTGAGCTTATTAGCAGAGTCAAGGCTGTATTGAGACGCTCAAATAAATCATCTGATATCTATAGGTGCGGAGATATAACTATATCTGATTCGCAGCACGTAGTCACAGTTGATGGAAAGGAGATAGTTCTTACTCTTAAGGAGTTTGATCTGCTGAAGAGTCTCATTGAGAATCAGGGCTGTGTTCTTACAAGAGAGTCCTTGCTCTCAACTGTATGGGGCTATGAGTATCCAGGAGAAACAAGAACCGTCGATGTGCATATCAGGCATTTAAGAGAGAAGCTTGGAGATGCTGGAAATATCATAGAGACAATCAAGGGCGTCGGATACAAAATCAAAATCTGATATGAAAAAGAAAATCCTTTATTCAATATTGATCTCTGTTATTCTTGTAACAGTGATTACAGCCTCTATCTCTTTAGCTGTTTTTTATAAAGAGTATCAGAAGAGGCTATTTCAGGATATGGATGTAGAGCTGAAGTATCTCTCAACTGCCTTCAGAGAGTCAGATTTCAGCTATGACGATATTCCAGACATTACAGATAGACGTGTGACAATCATAAAAGCAGATGGCACCGTAATATTCGATAATGCATCAGATCCAGAGGAGATGGAAAACCATCTTACGCGTCCGGAGATTGAAGCTGCTATATATGGCGGGGCAGGGCATGATGCAAGAAAGAGCGGAACAATAGGGAAGAAGATGATGTACTCGGCTCTATTTGTGGCACCTGATCTTGTTATCAGAATGTCATCTCCATCTGCATCAGCATTCTATTTCATCGTATCAATAATGCGTCCAATGGCATTGGTATTGCTTTTGCTGATGATTGCAGCTGCGCTTCTGGCCGCATCTCTTTCATCTCGTCTCATGAAGCCTATAAATGACATTGATCTTGATAATCCCTTAGAGCTCGATGCGTATGATGAGCTTACTCCTCTTTTGTTGCGTCTCACACGTCAGAAGACCCAGATTAAGGATCAGATAGAGGATGCAAATAGAAGAGCTAAAGAGTTCAAGACAATCATCGATAACATGAAGGAGGGCATTGCTATAATCGACTCCTCTGAGAGAGTCCTATCCTTCAATAAGGCTATAGTGAATCTTCTTGGCTCTAGAGATATCAAGGAAGGTGACTCTATACTTGCTTTAAACAGATCCTCTGCTTTCTCAGAGCTTTTGAATAAGGCATTGCAGGGAGAGGATGATAACAGTGCACTGCTCTATGAGAAGGGAAAGGCAATAGAGGTATCTATGTCACCTGTCAGGAGCAGTGGTGTGGTAATACTTGCACTTGATGTAACAGAGAGGGAAGAGAGAGATAGACTCAGACGTGACTTTACGGCAAATGTATCTCATGAGCTAAAGACTCCTCTTACTGTTATATCTGGCTTTGCAGAGATAATGAAGGATAATACTCTTCAGAGCGATACGATAAAAGATTACTCAAATGAGATCTTCAAGCAATCAAAAAGGCTGATTTCTTTGGTTTATGACATCATAAGACTCAGCGAGATTGAGGATATGAAGAAGGGTGCTGAGGATGAGATCCTTCTATCCTCTGTCGTTTCCGATAATCTCTCGATTCTTGATAAATCAATAAAAGAGAAGAATATAAGCATAGAGAAGAGAATAGAGAATGAATGTGCACTAAAGGGATCTAAGATCCTTATAAATGAGCTTGTATATAATCTATTAGAGAATGCTATACGCTACAATAAGGATTCTGGCAGACTCGTCATAGCTATAAAAAGCATGGGTAAGAGCATTCTTTTCTCTGTAGAGGACAGTGGTATAGGAATACCAGATGAGGATCAGGATAGAGTCTTTGAGCGCTTCTATAGGGTAGATAAGGCAAGAAGTCGCGATACTGGCGGTACGGGACTTGGATTATCTATAGTAAGGCATGCTGCTATATATCATAATGCTAAGATAAGGCTAAAAAGCAGGTTAGGAGAGGGTACTCTTATAGAAGTTTATTTTCCTCTTTTGTAGACTACTCCAGCTATAACAATTATAGTTTAAAGCATGAGAATACAATATAAAGAGCTTGAGAAGCTTTTTGAAGAAAAGCTTCTTAAGCATGGCGTAGATGAAGATAAAGCTGCAATAATGGCAAGGATATTTGCAGATAATACTCTTGATGGTGTTTATTCGCATGGGATTCTTAGATTTCCTCGTCTTATTCACAACATTGATGATAAGTACATAAACATCAAGGGCGATCCTTTATTGGAGGCTGCACTTCCAGCCTTTGAGCGCTATAACGGCAACAATGGCTTTGGAATTACAAATGCTATAAGAATGACAGAAAGAGCTATGGAACTTGCTGATAAGTGCGGAGTCGGAGCTGTAGCAATCAGAGATACAAACCATTGGATGAGAGGTGGCAGCTATGGCTGGATGGCTGCCGATAAGGGCTATGCAGCCATAATGTTTACAAACACACTTCCTAATATGGCACCATGGGGTGGTAAGGACAATAAAATCGGAAACAATCCTATGGTCATAGCTATTCCAAGAGAGAATGGCGAGCATATTGTCGTAGATATGGCTATGAGCCAATTTGCATATGGGAAGCTTAGTACATATGTCGATAAAGGCCAGATGCTTCCAATAGATGGTGGCTGGGATAGCGAGGGGAAGCTTACAAAAGATCCTGGAAAGATACTTGAAAGCAGAAGAATACTTCCAACTGGATATTGGAAGGGCGCTGCGCTCTCAATTGCTTTAGATATGCTTACCTCCTCCTTATCCCGCGGAAATGATACAAGAGAAATCGGCAATAAACCTGTTGAGATAGGTCTCAGCCAAACCTTCATTCTCTTTAATATGGATAAGATTGTAGATAGAGAGTGGAAAGAGAATATGATAAACAGTGCTCTTTCCTTTATTGAAGAGAGTGAGAGCGTAGATGGCTCCCATCCTGTAAGATACCCCGGAAAGGGCTCTCTTATAAAAAGAGAGGAACAGCTTAGAGATGGAATAGAAGTAAGCGAGTCATCGCTTAAGGATATCGAGGTGCTTTGATGGATACAATTTCTTATCTTCTAATTGGCGGTCTAGTGCTTCTCTCTATATGCTCTGTTTTGATGAGAGTATTTGATGCAAGAAGAAGGCAGAAGGAAATGCTGAAGGAAAAAGAGAAAAAAGAAGAGGAATAATTTCTTTTCTTATCTGTGATTTGGAATTATCTTTCTTAACATTGGAGGATTTATGGAAAAGAAAGATAACAACAATAAAATGCCTATCATTACCTTTTACATAGTAGCTCTTGTTGTTTTGATGCTCATAAACTCAGTTCTTACTCCATGGGTTGCATCAAGGCAGGTGCGCCAGGTAGATTATGGCACATTCATAACAATGACAGAGAATAATGAAATAGGCTCAGTTGAAATCAGGGATACTGAGAATTGCATTTTATTCACAAATAAAGACAATACACAGATCTATAAGGTTGGAATGGTTACAGATCCTGACCTTACAAAGAGATTATATAACGCAGACGTAAGCTTCTATGGCGAGATAGTTGAGCAGCAAAGCCCAATAGTATCCTTCCTGCTATCCTGGATTCTTCCTGTTCTGATTTTCATTCTTCTTGGTAATTTCATCTCAAGAATGATAATGAAGAATGCAGGCGGTAAGAACAGCATGATCTTTGGCGGAGGAAATAGCGGGGCCAAGGTATATGTTCCAAGTGAAGAGGGGAAGATAAAGTTTGCAGATGTAGCTGGAGAGGATGAGGCTAAGGAGAGTCTTTCTGAGATCGTAAGCTTCCTCCATGATCCATCTAAGTACAAGGAGATTGGAGCTAAGATGCCTAAGGGCATTCTTCTTGTAGGCCCTCCAGGAACAGGTAAGACAATGCTTGCCAAGGCTGTAGCGGGAGAGGCTAATGTTCCTTTCTTCTCTATATCGGGCTCTGAATTTGTTGAGATGTTCGTAGGCATGGGAGCCTCTAAGGTAAGAGATCTTTTCTCTCAGGCTAAGCAAAAGGCTCCATGTATCGTATTTATAGATGAGATTGATGCAATTGGCATGAAGAGGTCTGGTGGCCAGATTGGCGGAAACGATGAGCGTGAGCAGACCTTGAACCAGCTTCTAACAGAGATGGATGGCTTTGAGGGCAATACTGGCGTAATCATTCTTGCAGCTACTAACAGACCTGAGTCTCTCGATCCTGCATTGACAAGACCTGGCCGTTTTGACCGCCGTGTTCCGGTAGAGCTTCCTGACCTCCTTGGCAGAGAGGCTATTTTGAAGGTCCATGCAGCTAAGATCAAGACAGATGGTAATATTGACTACTCTAAGATTGCTAGAATGGCCTCTGGTGCATCTGGTGCAGAGCTCGCTAATATCGTGAATGAGGCTGCACTGAGAGCTGTAAGAGATGGCAGAATGCTTGTATCTGAGGCTGATATGGAAGAGTCTATAGAGGTTGTTATCGCAGGCTATCAGAAGAAGAATGCGATAATGTCAGATAGTGAGAAGAAGATTGTATCCTACCATGAGGTTGGCCATGCTATGGTTGCAGCGCTTCAGACTCATTCCGCTCCTGTTCAGAAGATTACTATTGTTCCTAGGACCTCCGGTGCGCTTGGCTATACAATGCAGGTAGAAGAGGGTAACCACTATCTTTATACAAAGACAGAGCTTGAGAATAAGATTGCGACTATAACAGGAGGCAGAGCTGCGGAGGAGCTTGTGTTTGGATCGATAACGACAGGTGCCTCAAATGATATCGAACAGGCTACTAAGATTGCCAGAGCTATGGTTACTCAATATGGAATGACAGAGGAGTTTGGCTTTGTAGAGCTTGAGAAGGTATCTAATCAATATCTAGGAGGCGATACTAACTCAACCTGTTCTCCTGAGACAAGAGCTCTTATCGATAAGAAGGTCAAGGAGATTATCGATGCTCAATATAAGAAAGCCTTGCAGCTTCTTAAGGATAATAGAGATAAGCTTGATGAGGCTAGTGAGTATCTATATTCAAGAGAGACAATCACTGGTGATGAGTTTATGGCTATAATGAATAAGAAGAAGCTATTGAACTAGCATATAGAGAAAGAAAAAGAGTGCTTTTAAAGCTTAACGGCCTTTGAAGCACTCTTATTTTTTATAATTCCTTCATTACAGGGCTTGCATTAACAGATACATTCTTTAGCGTTATATCTGCATTTCTGACTCTGATTCCTCTGAAGTCTGTATCAGGAATACCCTTATACATCTCAACCTCGAGGCCTTTTTCAGGCTTTTCGACAACATCTATCACTGAGTCTTCTATTTTCACATTTGTTATCCTCATCTCAGGAAGACCTACTATGAAGCCAGCAGATGCCTTAGACCTTTTAGCCTTTAACCCTCTTATTGTTATGTCGTGTATATGAGGTGTCATCTTTGTTATAGGCTGCTTTTCTAGGCTATATAGACCAGGCTCATCAGCACCCCATTTGTAATACATGTTTATGGTAATAGGAGATATTACATCCTCTGTCTCTATATTCTCGATGAGAATGTCATAGATTTCTCCACCTCTGCCTCTTCTTGTCTTTATTCTTATGCCTCTGTCGGTTCCTATGAACTTGCAATCCTTTACGCTTATATGATTCATTCCAGCAGCTGTTTCACTTCCGATTACAAATCCGCCATGGGCCTGCTTTACTGTAGAGTTCTTTATTGTGATATCCTGGCAAGGAATTGCTTTTTCAACTCCGCTTTCGCCGCTACCGCTTTTAAGAGCTATTCCATCATCTCCGACATCTACATAGCAATTATCTACTGTTACAAGAGAGCAGGATTCGATATCCATTCCATCCGTATTAGGTGTTACATATGGATTGATTATCTTCATGTTCAGAAACTCAAGCTTATTGCTATATACAGGATGAAGAGTCCAGAAGGGACTGTTTGTCAATTCTAGGCCATCTATCTTGATATTATTGCTTCTCCAGATCTGAAGGAGAGGAGGCCTTAGAAATTGCGTCTGTCTGCCTCCGCCTCCGCCAGGCTGCTTCCTATAATCCGGATTGAGTGCTGCAAACCTCTTTTCAATATCTGTCAGAGGTTCCTTTTGCTCAGCTCTTCTATAGTATATATAGTCCCACCATTTCTTTCCGTTACCATCGAGTATTCCGCCTCCGGTAATCTCAATATCCTCAGCATTTGTTATGAAGAAGAGAGGATGCATTGCATAGCAATCGACGCCTTCCCATCTTGTTTCAACTGGCTCATATATCGAAAAATCATCGATGAATGATAGAGTTGCTCCAGCCTCGAATACCAGCTTCGACTTTGAAGGAATCTCTAATGCTCCAGTTCTGTATATGCCACTAGAAATATATAGAGTATCTTTTCCGGCACACTCTATAAGTCCTTTTTTGATTGCTGCTGTATCATCTGCTATATTGTTTCCAATAGCTCCAAATTCTTTTATATCTCTCATAATCTCTCCGGAACCTCTATTTCAAGGCATGCAAGCATGAAAGGCCCAACGCCCTGAAGGTTATCGCTTACAATAGGCTCACGCTCTGTATAGTATTCAAAGCTACCATCTCTGAATGGGCACTCTGGATAGTACTTTCCAAGGCCTGCGCCTCTGCATATGTCATTAAGGTGCAAATTTCCCTTTTCATCCTTTGATACCTTCAAGCTGACTAAGCCTTGATATCCTTTCATTGCTGCTTCTCTGAGCTTAACATCCTTCATGTAGCCCCTTCTGTCCATCTTTGCAAGAAAGTATACGAACATTGAGGATGAGGATGACTCTAAATAGTTCTTTCCCTCACATCCTCTATCCATTACCTGATACCAGAGACCAGTTTCCTTATCCTGCACATTAATGATAGGGTAGACTAGAGCTGCTGCAAGCTTTATAAGTCTATTTCTGTATTCGCTGTACTCATTGCTCTCTGGAATATAATCAAGCACATCTACAAGTGCCATGACATACCAACCCATAGCTCTTGCCCAAACGCATTTTGAAACGCCGCTCTCCTTATCTGCCCAGGCCATAGCCTTGCTCTCGTCCCATGCATGTCTTAAAAGTCCACTCTTATCAATTGCAGTATGCTTGTATATAAGCTCAAATTGGAAGCATAGATCCTCTAGGCACTTCTTTAGATTTCCGTATCTCAGACTGTATCTCACATAGAATGGCGCTTGCATATATAGGCCATCAAGCCACATCTGGTTTGGATATATCTTCTTATGCCAGAAGCCTCCGGAGGGTGTTCTTGGCTGAGACATCAATTGATTGTAGAAAAGATCCAGAAGCTTCTTGTAGCGCTCATCGCCAGTCTCATCATAGAAGTCAAAGAATAGCTTTCCTGGGCTTATCTGGTCCATGCTGAACTCGTTCATATCGTAGTCTTTGATATTCCCATTCTCATCAAAGAAGAGCTCGAATCTATTTCTTACCCAGTCCTTTATGGATTTATCATCAAAGGCTTTCCCGACTTTATATAAGCATTCAAGGCCTAAGCCATTGACATAATCATAGAATGCTTTATCCTCTGTGTACCAATTCTCAACGGATCTTGCCATCTCAAGTGATACATATCTTTTCTTTTCCATACTCACTCCTTTGTGAAATCAAGAACAACCTTTAGCCATTTCTTGCTGTTTTTATCCAGCTCTGAGAATGCTTTTTCAGCCTCAAGATAAGGATATTCCTTAGTTATTATACCATCGAGGTTGAGCTTTCCATCCTTTATTTCGTCAATTGTCTTCATGAAGTCAGTCTTCAATGCATTTCTAGAGCCATATATGTTGACTTCCTTTTTCTGTATTATTGTGAAATTGAAGTCGAGATTCTTCTTTCCAACTCCTATAAGCACAACTCTGCCGCCAAACGCAACAGAATCTACAGCATTCTGGAAGGTCTCTGGAAGACCTACAGCCTCAATTGTAACATCAAAGCCAGATGCGCCGGTTATCCTATCAACCTCAGCTTTAAGATGCTCATCCGAGGAGTTTAATATGAACTTATCAAAGCCGAATCTTTTAGCACCATCAAGCTTATCTTCTGCTACATCAGATAGCCATACCTCAGATCCCAAGGATCTTGCGTATATAGCAGCAAGTATTCCTATAGTGCCAGCACCTATTATTAATACTCTGTCATCCTTTGATACCTTTGCTCTGTCTATTCCATGCCTTCCAATGCAGAATGGCTCAACGAGAGCAAGTGTCTTAGCGCTTATTCCTTTTCCGTCATATATTCTCTCAATTGGCATTGTGATGTACTCTGAGAAGGCTCCCTCTCTTTGAACTCCCATTGTCTGGTTATCCATACAAGCATTTACATGTCCATGCTTACAGGAATAGCATTTAGTGCAATTGAAGTAGGGATTGCAGGTGACAATCATTCCCTTCTTGATTCCGCACTCATCCTTGCTGTTTACCTTAATGACCTCTGCTGAGAATTCATGGCCTGGAGTCTGTGGATACTTGAAGTATGCAAAGCTTCCTCTGTATGAGCCTAGATCGCTTCCGCAGATTCCTCCGTATAAGAGCTTCAAGAGCGCTTCTCCTTCCTTTGGCTCTACCATAGGACGATCAATGATTTCTACTTTTTTAGCTTCTTTGATAAGGATAGATTTCATTTGTTTTCCCTCTTTTTGTTTTATCTGTTGTATACATCAGATTATTAATCCATTATTTTTACTTGTCAAATCTTTTATCTTAAAAAATTAAA
>CAVHSB010000014.1:0-5961 GCA_963638635.1 Flexilinea sp. | reverse complement strand
GCATACAACATAACTTGTTTGGATTTAAATAAATATTTAAGAATTATTAATATTAGATTTTTGCATGTATATTTCTAAAATCAAATAGCGTTTGATTTTTTTAAATTTTTGAAAATTTTTTAAAAATAATTTTTGACAACTGAATATTTCGTTGTATACAATAATCTCTAAGGAGTAGCACATTGAAGAAATCGACATTGCAGAATAAGGCATATGACTATATAAAGGACAAGATCATATGCTGTGAGTACAAGCCAGGCGCTATGCTCAACGAAGAGCTTCTTTGTGATACGCTCAAAATAAGCAGAACTCCTATAAGAGAGGCTATCGGAAAACTCGAGCAGGATGGGCTTTTGGTTGTTAAGCCAAAGAAGGGTATTCTTGTTAAGCCTATATCTATTGAGGATGTCAACAATGTCTTTGAGCTCCGCATCCTCTATGAGACATATGCGATAAAGACATATGGATGTACCTTATCTCCAGATGTCCTATATTCGTATTATCAGAAGATCTCAAATGAGGTTCCCACAGATTCAGATAGGTCAGCCTTCTTCAAGGAGGATGATGATCTTCATTTTCTTTTTGTCTCAGCAGTGAGAAACAGATTCATACTTGAGTCCTATGAAACAATAACAGTACAGAATAACAGATTCAGATATATGACAGGCTTCTTCAATGACAGAAGAATAGAGGAGACTAGAGACGAGCATCTGGTTGTTCTCAAATACGCAATTGAGAATAATTGGGTAAAGGCAGCAGAGGCTATGGAGAGCCATCTTCTCTCCTCAAAGAGCGTCGCATTCTCATATCTTCTATCATCAGATTCGCTATCAACAGGAATTTGTTCTTCCGTTCTATGAAAATTGCTTTAAAATTAAAGATGAAGAAATAAAAGGAGGAGAATATGGAAAAGAAGAAAAGCGCAGCAGCTTCCTTCAATGCCGATTCTAAGAGAAACTACTGGGTCCAGCTTGGTAAAGACCTTAATAGACAAAAGGGTATTTACTTCCTGCTGATCATTCCTATGGTGGTTTATTTCATTTTCAAGTACATTCCTATGTGGAATGCTCAGATTGCATTCAGGGATTTCAAATCTGTCCGCTATGGAATTACGCAGGCAACCTGGGTAGGGCTTAAGAACTTCAAGGAGTTCGTAGGTTCTTACTATTTCTGGTCAATCATAAGAAATACTCTTTTCTATAGCTTTGGAAAGCTCATCATAAGCTTGCCTCTATCTATTCTTCTTGCAATCTCTATCTATGAATGCAGAATAAAGTGGCTTAGAAAGACAGTTCAGACTCTTGCATATCTTCCACACTTCCTCTCATGGGTTATCATGTATGGAATACTTCTATCTCTTTTCTCTCCATCAGATGGTATTATCAATGATATCATCAAGATGTGCGGTGGAAAGCCTATAGACTTCCTTACTAACTCAACAGCATTCCCATGGCTTGTAATTCTATCTGATGCATGGAAGGAGATGGGCTGGTCAGCAATCATCTTCATTGCAGCTTTGATGGGTATTGATACATCTCTGTTTGAGGCAGCAATGGTTGAGGGTGCTAATAGCTGGCAGAGAACCTGGAATATCACTCTTCCATCTATCAGACCTGTTATAGTAACTGTTCTTCTTCTTAAGATAGGCACAATCCTAGACGCAGGCTTCAACCAGATCTTCATGCTCTATTCTCCTGCTGTATATGATGTTGCAGATATCATTGATACATGGGTTTACAGACAAGGTCTTCTTGATGGCAAGTTCTCTCTTGCTACTGCTGCTGGTATCTTCAAGGGCGTAATTGGCATGGCATTGCTATTCACATCCAACTACTTCTCTAAGAAAGTCAGCGAATCTTCATTGTTCTAAGAGGTGATAAGATGAAAAAGAAAAATGAATCAGTAACAGTTAAATTGACAGCTGCAGATAGAGGCTTCAATATCATCATAAATATATTGATGTTCCTCTTGCTTTTGATTCTTGTTGTTCCTCTATGGTCAACATTGACTCTCTCATTCCGTCCTGCAGACTTCATTGGAACATATATTGAGGGCATGTTCCTAGCTCCATGGAAATGGTCATTTGATGCATATGGTGCGCTGCTTGGCAATAATGGCTTCCTGCTTGCATTCGCAAACTCTATCAAGATCCTCGTTGGTGGTGTATTTGTATCTCTATTGATGACAATTCCACTAGCATATGGTCTCTCGGTTAAGGGCCTCAGAGGAAGAAAGCTTATAACTATCTTCGTTCTTATCCCATATGTATTCAATGTCGGTATCATCCCAACATATATCCTGGTTGCTCAGATGAAGCTAACAAACCATCTTTCATCTGTATTCCTTCCAGTATGTATAGGTACTTACAATTGTCTTATAATGAGATCCTTCTTTGAGGGCATTCCTAATGAGCTTAGAGAAAGTGCTTCTATAGATGGCTGCAATGAGCTCCAGATTCTATTCAGGATCATTCTTCCTCTTTCTAAGGCAATCATAATGACTATTGGTCTATACTATGGCGTAGCATTCTGGAACGACTATATGAGACCTATGCTATATCTCACAAAGGACTACCTGAGACCACTTCCTATCCTTCTCAGAAACATTCTTCTTGCAGCTGGCATGAACGAATTCGTAGAAGCAAAGGCATTTGGAAATGCACCGGTAGAGGCAATCAAGGCTGCATCAGTATTCATGTCTGCAATACCTATGATCATTGCTTATCCTTTCATTCAAAAGTATTTTACCAAGGGTACTCTCCTTGGAAGCGTTAAAGGTTGATTTAATTACTAAAGGAGGTAATTTATGAAAACTAGGAGAATTGTCGCAATTGCGATGCTTTCACTTCTTGCTCTTTCCTTTGCTTTTGCAAATGGAGCAACTGAAAGCGGTAAGAAGTCTGATGGGCTGACACATATTGAGATGTGGTACAATGCTACACAGACAGAGGTAGGTCCTCTTCCTAATGACTGGAAGGGCTATGAGATTCTGAAGGGAATGGGGATTGATCTCGAGGCTTCTTCTCTTCCATCAAGCACAAGTGACCAGGATTCAAAGGTTCAGGCTGCTTCAGCTGCTGGAACTCTTCCAGACTTCTTCGTAGCAAGCCGCAAGGTATGGCAGAATCTTGTTGAGAAGGGACTTCTTGCAGATGTAACAGATTGCTATGCAAAGATGCCTAACAGAACAGCATTGATGTTTGATCAGGATGCTATCAACTTCACAACAATCGATGGCAGAAGCTATGGCTTTGCAACTCCTTCTTCAATTACAAGAAACGAAGGTCTCGTAATCAGAAAGGACTGGCTTGATAATCTAGGTCTCGCTGTTCCTACAACTATCGATGAGCTTTATGATGTTCTTTATGCTTTCACATATAACGATCCAGATGGAAACGGCAAGAACGATACATACGGTTTTGGCGCTTTCGTAGAGCAGACTCCTGCTTATGAAATCTATCCTGGCAGAAGATTTGAGCCTCTCATGGGTGCATTCGGCGTTGAGGGTACATGGAGCTTCGACAAGAACAATCCTGGCCTGCAGATCCATAACCCTGACTACTATGATTTCATGGTATTCCTCAAGAAGTGTATCGATAATGGAGTAATCGACCCAACATGGATGGCTTATAAGAAGGATGACTTCAGAGCAGCTTGGAAGCAGGGTAAGTTCGGTTGTTTCAGAGAGCAGAATGCAGCACTACATGCAAAGAACAACTACTCCCCATTTGATAACAACTTCCCAAACGGCGAGATCATCGTAATCGATCCTATTACAGGTCCTAAGGGCAAGAGCTCTGTTGGTCCATCTGTAAGAGGTCTCAGAATCTGGTGTGTATCTGCTGATGCTGCTGATGCTGGCAAGCTTGATAAGATCTGCGAGATGTTCGAATGGATGGCATCTGGTGAAGGCTATATCCTTTGCGGATGGGGCGAGGAAGGCGTTAACTTCGAGTATAATGAAAAGGGTATTCCTCAGTCTCTCAAGGGAGATCTTGGCTATGAAGGCCCAATCGGACAGCAGTATATCCAGCTCAGATCTATGGCTTTCAACTATCAGTCAGACCTAGAGCTTGTAAGCCGCTATCCAGTCTATACTTGCGATAAATCAGGCAAGGAGATGTCTGCTCTATGGACTCTAAGAGAGATGCAGAGCAAGAAGTGGACACCAGCAGAGGGAATGGACAGCATGCCACTTCCTTCAAACGATGTTCTCACATTCTATGAGCAGTCTCTTGCAGAGTTCCTCGCAGGTAAGCGTGCTCTTACTCCAGAGAACTGGAAGGCATTCATTGACAAGTTCGATTCTCTTGGCGGAGCTGAATGGGAAAAGACTGGCATTGAATATGCTAAGGCTAACAATTATCTGCACTAGTATAATGAAAGGGGATAGGGTAAAACCTATCCTCTATTATTGATGATATCAATTTGACAATGGATACCATCAGTAATAGAATTCACTTGTTTTTCAAAGGAGACTTTCAATGAAGAATATTCAGGAAACAGTAGTAAAGCAGGATCGCCCAGTAAAGGTCCTTCAGTTCGGAGAAGGCAACTTTCTGAGAGCATTCGTAGATTGGATCATCGACCAGCTCAACGAGAAGGGAAGCTTCAACGGAGATGTAATGATGGTACAGCCACTTGCAAACGGCATGGGCAAGATGATCAATGACCAGAATGGTTTATACACAACAGTACTCAGAGGCGTGCAGAACGGTAAGCCAGTAGAGGAGTTCAGGAAGATCACATCCGTAAAGGGCTGCATCAATCCGTATTCAGAGTACGATGCGTATATGGCACAGGCAGAGAATCCTGACCTGAGATTCATCATCTCCAACACAACAGAGGCCGGAATTGCATATCATGAGGGCGATAAGCTTGAGGATAAGCCACAGGTATCATATCCAGGAAAGGTATGTGCATTCCTATATAAGAGATATAAGGCATTTGCAGGGGCAGAGGACAAGGGCATCATCGTAATCCCATGTGAGCTCATCGACAAGAACGGAGACAACCTGAAGAGAATCGTATTGCAGTATGCAGCTGAGTGGGGGCTTGAGAAAGGCTTTGCTGAATGGCTGGAGAATGCATGTGACTTCTGCAACAGCTTGGTAGACAGAATCGTTCCAGGCTATCCTAGAGCTGAGGCTGATGCAATCTGTGAGAAGCTCGGCTATAGGGACAACCTCCTCGACAGCGCAGAGATCTTCCTGCTATGGGTAATCGAGTGCCATAAGAAGACTCATGAGGATGAGCTTCCAACAGCCAAGGCCGGCGTGAACGTAATCTGGACAGATGACATGTCCTTCTACAGGACAAGAAAGGTAAGGATCCTCAATGGCGCACATACGATGAGCGTTCTCGCTGCCTTCCAGACAGGCCTTAACACAGTTGAGGAATGCATCAAGTCAGATGTCG
Source organism: Flexilinea sp. (assembly GCA_963638635.1). Taxonomy (GTDB): domain Bacteria; phylum Spirochaetota; class Spirochaetia; order Sphaerochaetales; family Sphaerochaetaceae; genus Ornithospirochaeta. The sequence continues at coordinate 544 of CAVHSB010000014.1, read as the reverse complement.
TATTCCCAATGATGAAGAGAGGCATCTTCGAGGAGATCATCCCATCAATGGATGGAGATAAGGACCAGCTCGTACAGTATGCCAATGATGTACTAGAGAGATTCGCAAACCCATATATCGTACACCAGGTGCTCTCTATCTCTCTCAACTCAGTATCAAAGTTCAAGACAAGAGATCTGCCATCACTCCTCTCATACTACGAGAAGAAGAAGGAGCTCCCAGCAGTTCTCACACTCTCACTTGCTGCACTGATCTCATTCTACGAAGGCGTAGAGACAGACGGAACAGCGCTTAAGGGCAAGAGAGGGGACGAGGAGTACATGATCAAGGACAATCCGGAGATCCTCAAGGTCTTTGCAGATCTGTATAAGGAAGAGTATTGCTGCAATGGCAAGAAGAGCGAGAAGATCGCAGATGCAGTCCTGTCAAAGACAGAATGGTGGGGAATGGATTTAAGAGAGGTTCCAGGACTCAAGGACAAAGTTGCTGCACATCTTAAGTCAATCTGGACTAATGGAATGACAGAGACTATCAAGAATCTATA
>CAVHSB010000013.1:0-22479 GCA_963638635.1 Flexilinea sp. | reverse complement strand
CTATTGGACTATGATAATCTCTCATAACATTATCCCTTTGACAATGTCTGACAATGTTAGTAGTTTATAACATTATCAATAATGACAATATCCATCTATTTAATATATAAATAATTAAATCTATAACAATGTCTTACATGGTAATGTTTGACAATATTTTGATAATGTTTGACAATGTTATTGGGAGTAAATCATGAAAATAAACGAGCTATTTCCTGATGTCATTGCCGAGAACCTTAATTATGAGTTCAAAGCAACATTGAACAGCAATAACACCGCCAAATGGGCAAAGACCATTGTAGCGTATGCAAACTCTGCAGGAGGTACCATATTTGTTGGAGTATCTGATGATGGAGATGCCTTCGGTTTAGAGCTTAAAGCAATAGATAAGCTGAAGAACCTAGTTTCATTGGAAAACGACAGACACATCATTCCAAGAGCTAAGATATCGTATCTTTTAAGAAACATTGATGACTCAATGGCCTCCTTTGTTTTGGCTATTAAGGTTGAGCAATCAGAATCTCTAGTAAGATACAAAAGCGGAGACTATAATGAACAGGTATTCATCAGATACGATGGGAATACCATACCAGCAAGCCCGGAAGATATTATTTCTCTTTCAAAGAAAAAGCTTGGTATAGATAATGAGAAGACAAATATCAAATACAACGAGAAGAATTGGTCACTCTATTTAGATTTATGCAAGGATAACAGAGAAAACAATACAATACCAAAGCTCAAGGAGCTTCAAAGCATGGAAGTCGTTACAGCTGATGGTTATGCTAAATCAGGCTTCTTAATGTTCGAAAACAGCTATAAAAGTGATGACTCATTGATCTGCTGCAGGCTTTGGCAAGGGAAAAACAAGCTTGGTACAGTATTAGACAAAGCTAGATATAAAGGACCTTTATCTGAGGTTTACTACAGCACTATGGCTTTTATTGAGCGCAACACAAAGAAAGGATGGAGAAAGACCTCTGACGGGAGAAGAGAAGAGCTTAGAGCATACCCTCTTGATGCTATAAGAGAAGGCCTTGTAAATGCCATAGCTCATAGAGACTACTCTATTTATGGAACACAGATAGATGTAGATATCTACAGTGATAGATTAGAAATCATGTCTCCTGGATCCTGGCTTCTTCCTGTTCCATATGAACAATATGATACAGATTCAATTCCATCCATTAGACGCAATTCAATAATAGCATCAGCTCTTGATGTTGCTTCATTGATGGAAAGAAGCGGAACTGGCATACAGACTATTATGAATAGCTATAAGAATGAGAAAGCTGAAATCCAACCATGCTTGATGATTTATCCAGGATTCATAAATCTCAGGCTCTTTGACAGGCTTGCTTTTGCAGAGGACAGATATGACTATCATCTACTGGATGACACAGAGAAAGTATTCCTGCTATTAGAAGATGGACCTAAATATGCAAGAGATCTTCAAAAGGCTACGCACTACACTAATCGAACAAGATTCCTCAATGAAATAATCAATCCTCTTCTTGACAAAGGAATCATAGTAAGAGAAGGTAATCTGAAATCCCCAAAATCTGTATTCAAATTGAAGAAATGCTATAAGGATTATGAAGATTAAGTGCTGAATCAAAATCACAGAGAATAAACAATTGCGCTAAGATACTCTGCTGCATTCTTATATTGAATTGTGTTATCAGCTTCTTGAATCCCACTCGATAAAGCACAGTCTTAGAAAGACTATTGAATTCTGTCTGCCGGCACTTTTCATCACGATAAGATGTCTATATTGGATGGATTCTATTCTTTGCTACGCTTTACCTCAAATATTCTGCTGCTTACCTCTTCCCTATCATAAACCACCAGATGGCAATGACTCTATTTTTCTTCTCTTGTCATGTACTTAATATGGCTTAGCTAACCACATATAAAAGAAAAGCCATGCTCTGGAATACTCCGTTGCATGGCCTATGTAAGATTACTTCAAAACAATATTATTTTGCAGCTTCTTTTCTTTTCTTCTCTTCGTAAGCTTTCTTTAGATCTTCAGCTACAGACTGTGGAACTCTGCCATACTTAGCAACTTCCATTGTGAACTCTGCCTTACCCTGAGTTAGAGATCTGAGAACTGTAGAATAGCCGAACATTTCTGAAAGTGGAACCTCAGCAATAACAGTACACTGGTTGTTATCTTCTGTTGAAGAAACAATCATACCTCTTCTCTGGTTGATAGAACCGAAGATATTACCCTGGAACTCACTTGGACCTTCAACCTCTACCTTCATAACAGGCTCGAGGATACATGGCTTAGCCTTCTCATATGCTTCTCTGAAAGCGCCAATAGCTGCAGTCTGGAATGCCATATCTGAAGAGTCAACAGGATGCCATGCACCATCATTAACTACACACTTAACTCCGATAACTGGGAAGCCGATCTGTGTGCCTTTCTTAATAGCAGCCTGGAAGCCCTTATCACAGGAAGGGATGAACTCTGTAGGAATTGCACCACCCTTTACCTCATCGATGAACTCGTAATCCTTAGCTGGCTCGTCATCTGATGCAGCTACTGTTGGCTCGATATAGCCTGCAACACGTGCATACTGACCTGAACCACCTGTCTGCTTCTTATGTGTATAGTTGAAGTCTGCACGCTGAGAAATAGCTTCTCTATATGCTACCTCTGGCTTACCAACCTCTACTTCGGCCTTATACTCTCTCTTCATTCTCTCGATATATACATCGAGGTGAAGCTCACCCATTCCCTTGATGATTGTCTGGTTAGACTCTGGATCAACATATGTCTGGAATGTTGGGTCTTCCTTTGTAAATCTGTTAAGAGCCTTAGCCATGTTATCAGCAGCCTTCTTATCTACAGGCTTGATAGCAAGTGAGATAACAGGAGTTGGAACATACATACTTGTCATTGAGTAGTTGAGATCTGGATCACAGAATGTATCACCAGAAGCACAATCAATACCAAATAGAGCGGCAATCTCACCACATCCACACTCTGAAATATCTTCCATTGTTGAAGCGTGCATCTTTACAAGTCTACCAACATTGAATTTCTTTCTTGTTCTTGTGTTGTAGAGAGTATCACCCTTCTTAATCTTTCCCTGATAAACACGGATGTAAGTAAGCTGACCATACTGACCATCTTCAAGCTTGAATGCGAGAATAACAGGAGGAAGGTTCTCATCAGATGTAAGAACAACCTCAGCTTCCTTATTATCAAGATCAAGAGCCTTGTTCTCAACCTCAGTTGGGTTTGGAAGATAATCAACAACAGCATCAAGTAGTGGCTGAATGCCCTTGTTCTTATAAGCAGAACCAACAAATACAGGGCAAAGCTCTAGAGCAATTGTAGATCTTCTTACGCAAGCCTTAATAAGCTCAACTGATGGTTCTTCTTCCATAAGAAGAGTCTCCATAAGCTCATCGTTACCTGTGCACATTGAAACAGCGTCAAGCATCTCTGACCTCTTAGCCTTAGCCTCGTCTAGGAGATTAGCTGGAATCTCTGCATCTCTAGCTCCATCACCATTAGGACCAGCATCGAAGTAAATAGCCTTCATCTCAACAAGGTCAACAACACCTTCTAGCTTATCCTCAAGGCCAATTGGGATTTCCATAAGCACAGCATTAAGACCAAGCTTCTCAATAAGCTGGTTCTTTACCTTATATGGGTTAGCACCTGTTCTATCACACTTGTTAACGAATGCGATACGTGGAACATGGTATCTCTTCATCTGTCTGTCTACTGTGATTGACTGAGACTGTACACCACCAACAGAACAAAGAACAAGAATAGCACCATCAAGTACACGGAGAGATCTCTCTACCTCGATTGTGAAGTCTACGTGCCCCGGAGTATCAATAATATTAATCTCGTGGCCCTTCCAGTTTACGTTAGTAGCAGCGGAAGCAATTGTAATACCTCTTTCTCTCTCAAGCTCCATGGAATCCATGGTTGCACCAACACCATCTTTGCCACGTACATCGTGGAACTGGTGAATCTTGTTGCTGTAATAAAGGATACGCTCAGAGAGTGTAGTCTTACCGGAGTCAATATGCGCACTGATTCCGATGTTTCTCATACCCAGAAGATCGTTGATCATAGTCTTTCTTTTCCTCGTTGCAAAGTTTTTATAAGCCTTCAGTATTAACTGAATTAATTCATAGTAAAACAAGTGACATTCTGTCACCGAATAGCATACTATCTGATTTTCATTACTTTGTTCAAGGTATTTTCTTGAAAAACCATTAATTAACTCAAATTTGTTTTGCTTATTCGTCTCTTTCGAAGAGTATGAAAAGATGCTAATATAAGGCCATGGCAACAGTATTTGAAATGATTATTGATGGCAAGATTCCATCAACAAAGCTCTATGAGGATGATCTATGTATCGCAATTCTCGATATCAACCCAATAGCTAAGGGACATGCACTGGTTATATCAAAGAAGCCTTTTGCTACCTTCACTGCAGTACCAAAGGAAACTCTTGATCATATGATGGATATTGCAAGAAAGCTCGATGTGAAAATGAGAGAAGCAATCAAGGCTGAGGGGACCAACATAATGATTAACAACTCACCTGCATCTGGTCAGGAGGTTCCTCATCTGCATATCCATGTTGTTCCAAGAAAGGAAGGAGATGGAAAGACACCTAGCATAAAGAAAGAAAGCTACCTAGATGGTGAAATCTCTAAATATGGAGAGCTTCTTAGCTTATGAGAAAAGCACTTATAGCGCTCTTATCTATATTATTAATATCCTCCTGTGCAACCTATACTGTACAGGAAGGACGCAATAATATCTTTGTCCCTGAAAACAGCGAGAAGCTAGAGACTCGCTATAGCGTAATCAAGCAAAGAAAGGATGAAGAAAAGCAAGCTGAGGATGCGAAGAGGAAAGCAGAGGAAGAAAGAGCAGCTCTAGAGAAGAAGGCTAAAGAGGATGCTGAGGCAAAGGAGCTTGAAAAGCTTAAGGCTATGGATGTGCATAACTATCCAGATGATCTTTCAGCTATAGCTTATCCACATATCTATTCTCCATTGAAAGCAAATACATTAAAGGCAGATGATCCCATAGTTACCTTATCTATTCTCTTCATTCCACTTGGCAATACTGATCTCGAAGATGGGAATATTAATTCTATTATAAGCTCCATTGAGGAAATAAATCCGGAGCTAATAGCACTTACAGGATCGTTATCCAATCAAGTCAGATTTGCAAAGTCATACAACAAAGATAGCGCAACGCTTGAAGCTGGAACCTTGATCTTCAATGCAAAATTAAACAGCGCAGATGAGAGCCATATAAACCTGCAGCTGACAGATAAGAAAGCCTTAGATGTTATGGTTCTTGATTACTCTGAATCAATCCCATGGAACAAGAATGACATTAAAGACTGGGTAGACCAGTTAAAAGCTAAAGAGCCTGAGGCTGCTGATGATGCTCTAAATAAGCTAGCATCGTTATCTGATAAAGCTTTATTGTTCCTATCATCATTGACTCCAGCAACATCAGATTGGATGTCTCTAACAGGCTATAGCTATAGAATACCTACAGCATTCACACTCTCTGACACAATATCAGCAAGGTGGCAGGATATATATAGGACAACTCACTTCAATGCAGAGCTGGATCCTGGAATCACAAGACGAAGCTACGAGGTATTTGAACGCATGGACTTCATATACTCTCTATCTCTGATGCCACTTGAGAGCAAGACAATTCCGCTTGCAGGGCTTACAGAGAATGCAGGGAATATAGCAATATTTGCCACTATCGTTATTCCTGATTAGATTAAGTGGGGAGGAAGCTTATGATTTACCACATAAATAGTGAAAACTTCAAAAGCGAAGTTCTTGATTCAGATAAGCCAGTACTTCTAGACTTCTGGGCATCATGGTGTGGACCATGCCAGATACAAGGAAGAATACTGGAAGAGAAGGAAGCAGCGCTCGAGGGTGCTAAGATATGCAAATGCAATGTCGATGAGAATCCAGAGCTTGCAGAGGAATTCGGAGTACAGACAATCCCGACACTAATAGTCTTCAAAAACGGAGAGGCTGTAACAAGAGTATCTGGAGTTACACAGGAAGCAGGACTTAAGAGAATGCTTAACTTATAAGAAGAGGGGCTTAAAAGCCCCCTTTCCTTTACCTAACCTTCCTCTCCTTTTTGCCCTGCTTTAACAGGTTAAGCACAATGAAAACAGCAAGTGATACAAGTCCCGCTATTAGCACAATACCTAGAATTCTATCCATTGGAATAGCAAGGATTGCTGGTCTGAAGCGAACGAACGTGAAAATACCCAACGCTGTAACTAAGAACTTTAATAAAAATAGCATAATCTTATCGTAAATCGATAAATTAATAGATATATAGACAAATCATAACATTTGTCTAAAAATCAAATCAACCTCAGCATTATATTGAAGCTATGAAACCTATGTACTCTAAAAGCACTAGCTGAATGCTGTAAATTATGTCATTAGTGATTAAAAATTGATCAATGCATTAAGATATGAAACATGGTAGTCTTTTTAAAGATTATCGGAGAAAAAAAAGGACATAGCTATGAAACATGAGAAATTTCATTATAAAACACTCGATGATGTGAAGCTTAAGGAAGAAGAGCTTGGGATTGCTCTCCCATTTGCTGAAACTACAAAAATACTTTCAACACCTCTGACTGTTGGTTCACATACATTTCCAAACAGGCTTGGATCTGCACCAATGGAGGGAGCAGACTCAACATTAGATGGAAGTCCATCAGACTATACATTAAGACGCTATAGCAAGATAGCTGAGGGTGGCGCTGCAATACTTTGGTTTGAAGCTATATCCGTAGCAGAGGAGGGAAGATCCTCTGAAACACAGCTTCTGATTACAGAGGATAATGTCGATGTATATAAGAGCTTCACAGATAAAATCAAGGAAGCAGGGCTTAAGAAGAATGGCTATGCGCCATATCTTATTCTTCAGGCTAACCACTCAGGACGCTACTCTAACCCACACAATAAGCCAGCTCCGCTTATAATGTACCGTCATCCATGGCTAGAGCAATTCAGAAGTGCAGATGATTCCTGCATTGTAACAGATGACTATCTGAAAAAGACTGAAGAAAACTTTGCAAAGGGCGCTAAGCTTGCAAAAGCTGCCGGCTTTGATGCAGTAGATATCAAATCCTGTCATGGCTATCTTTTCCAGGAGGCAGCCTCTGCATATACACGACCAGGCCTATATGGCGGAAGCTATGAGAACAGGACAAGACTGCTAAAGAACTCAATCAAGGCTGCAAAGGCATATGAGGATGAGAGCTTCATGGTAACTGCAAGGGTTGGAATATTTGATGGATATCCAGAATTCTGCGGATTTGGCCAGGATAGAGAAACTCTCAAGGAGGATCTTACTGAGCCTATCAGGCTTGTAAAGGAGCTCAAGGAGCTAGGGCTTGGAATGGTAGACCTGACAATGGGAAATCCTTATGCAACTACCCATGTAACAAGGCCATTTGATGCTGGTAAGTATCCACCAGATGAGCATCCTTTTGAAGGGCTTGATAGAATGATCCATGGGATTGGAAGAGTAAAGAAAGAGGTTCCAGATATGGTTATATTCGCATCAGCTCCAACATATCTGAGAGAATTCTCAGACCTGTATTCAGCAGGAGCTGTAGAGCAAGGCCTATGTGATGGAATGCTGTTTGGAAGAATGCAATTTGCAGATCCAGATTTTGCAAATGAGATAATAAAGAACGGAAGAATAGATAAAAACAGAGTATGCCTTACATGCGGAATGTGCGGTGACTTGATAAGAGCTCATAAGCCAACAGGCTGCGTCGTAAGAGACAGAGCAACCTTCATGCCATTCTACAAGGAGTTCCTTGAAGAGAAGAAATCTCTTCCAAAGAACTTCAGAGGATAAAAAGATCGGGGCCTAGATTGATTTCTAAGCCCCGCTTTTTTAATTATTATAATTATCTGGAAGCACCTGTCCTGTATATCCTTTATACGTGAAGTATAAATGAGACTCGGAATAAGAACCATGCGTTACATTCTTCTCATAAATCGCATACAGCATTGGATATTCTTTATCATCTATCTTGAAATTAGCAGAAATCTCAATCTGGCCACTTCCATAGTCGAATACAGTAGCAGCTATATCGAATTTCCTTGTAAGCGTAGCACTGTATTGAGGATCGCTGTTTACACGCAAATAGAGAGTAAGCTCCAAGCCTTCAAGTGCTAATTCGTACTTATCTATCCCCATTATAGGGCTGACTGTTTCTTTCTTGCTGCTATTTCTATTCAGCTTAGAAGCATCTGTTTTTATTTCGTAATAGAAATTGTTGTCATCTCCAATCTTATATTCATTTCCATCTTCATCCCAGATGCTCTTAGGATTAAAGCCAAGCCTTGCAAAGACATCCAAGATAGTATCACACTTACCTGAGACTATTGTGAATGCTTCCTCTATATTAGTTTTGCCATTCATAACGCCATCAGTCTTTCTGAGATCCTCAATGATATGGAAGATATTTGCAACTTCATTTTTTAGATCTTCAATATCTTTATAGGTCTCCCCCGATTGGTTATTCATATCCGGCCAATAGTTAGCCTTAAGAGTTATATCCGATGTAATAGGCTTAGAAAAGTCAAATATCTCACTCTTTCCAGATGCATTGGTATAAGACCAATACTTGAAGCCCTTGGTATTTGCCTTCTCTGGATTAGCAGGAGCTAAAGCATACTCACCTGTCTTAACGCTTTGAGCGCTTATAGCAGTGCCACCATCACTATCAAATGTGACAGTATAAACGGCGTCATATGCAGCTTTGAGTGTTATCGAGCTATTAACAGCCTTATTGAAGTCATACTTCTCTCCATCTAGCTGCCATTCCTTGAATATCACATTCTCTTTTGTTGGAGCTGAAGGCTCTACAGCACGAGTTCCCTCTTTTAATTCCTGAGAAGAAACCTTTGATCCACCATCTGTATCAAATGAAACAGTATACTTCTCCCAATACCAGGCATGGAGTTCTAGATCTTGTCTAATAAGAGTCTTGAAGTCAAATTCTTCATAGGTATATGGCTCATCGTCTCCGCTTCTTATAGCCCAGGCTCTGAAGCCCCATTTACTGCTATTTTCAGGCATGCCTGGAAAGCTTGCACGCTCCCCATCAGCTACAACCTGATCAGGATAGGATTCTCCTCCCATTGACCAGAATCTAACCTTATGTGTTTCGCCATTCTTAGAGTAATTTGCAAATAACAGGATATTATCTGTAACAGGGGTATTGAAGTTATATACTTTACCATCTAAGGTAGTCCATGATACAAACGTATAGCCGGTCAAGGTAGGATCCTTAGGCTCAATAGCCTTCTCTCCCTCTATTACGTTTTGCATAGGCACCTGCGAGCCTTTTCCTGAATCAAAGGACACTGAATATATCTCAGTGTAGGTTGCAACAAGAAGAATATCCTTGGTAACAGGTGTAGAGAAATCGTATGCAGCTCCATCTAAGGTCCACGCCTTAAAGCCTGCAGTACCTGCTTTTATCGGATCCTTAGGCTCGGTTGCCATATTACCCTTCTTTATAACCTGATCTCTTATCTCTGTACCGCCATTCGAATCAAACCTGACTGTATATGTCTCAGCAATAGAATTAGCATCGCACGCTATTATTAGTGCTAAGAGCAATAGCACTGGAATTAGCCTCTTCATCTTTTTCCTCAATTATATATATTCACACAAAAATCGCCCTCTATATGAAGGCGACCTATTATTGATTGCTTATTTCTAGTTCAAAAGAACATCCAAATCAAGCTCAGCCATTATTGCAGGAAGAGCAGCATTCCAGCTTTCCAAAACTGCAGGATGAGTCTCACCGAATATGCCAGCTTTCTTGCCCTTGTAGATTACATAAGCAGCACGTCCTGGAATGAATCTTGGATCATTCTCTACAGGAAGAAGTGTATATTCCTTTCTCAGAAAGTACATAAGAGTCTGAATATAGGATGCAGCCTCATTGTATGTAACCTGAACATCTGAGGAGAAGAAGCCTAATGAGTTCTTAGTGACTGTACCCGAGTTGTCACTATCATCCTTGACAGTTACCTTACCTACCTCAAAGATGTTGTGAGGATATACAGCATGTCCAGATACTCCCTCACTCTCCAATAGAGATGGGAGAATAGATGGTCTTATTACCTCATAGTTCTCGCTCATAGGGTTAGAGATGAATACAGCCTCCTCTCCTGAGGTATGCATATTGTCAATATACTCCTTCTTAGAGCCAAGATAGTTATACATCATCTCCTGAAAGCCAAGACCTACAAGTATGCTTTTTACCTTTCTTGCAAACTCCTCAACTGGCAATAGTCTACCAATAGTGAAGTCCTTAGGCATTACAGGCTCAAAGTTATTGAGGCCATAGCCGATCATTACATCCTCTGCGATATCTACAGCATGCAAGAAGTCATTTCTATACTCAGGAACATCGATATAGATCATGTCATTATCACTGATTCCATATACGCCCATTCTCTTAAGAGCCTTGAGACAATCCTCTGCACTCAGCTTCTCGCCAAGCTTTTTCTGAATAAGCGACAGAGAGGCAGCTGCTGGCTTCTGGAAGTAGTATGGAACTGTAATCTCTCTTCCATATGGAGTATCCTTTGCAAATCTTACCTTATGAGGAAGAATCTCAAAGCCCATATCTGCCATATCACATGCAAGGATATTAACTGCTAGCAAGAGATCATCAAGGATAGGGCCTGAAACCTCAATGAAGAAATCACTGTCGCCTACCTCTACAGCTCCGATTCTTGCACTATTGATTACTGGAGGAAATGAGAGAGTCTCACCCTTATCATCATAGAGATAAGGGAACTTAGGGAATGAAGATACAATATATCCATATTCCTTTCCCTTTGGATGCTTCTCGCATATCTCTCTCAAAGATAGCTCTTCACTCATTCCAAGTGGAACGAACTTAGTCGTATCAGGATCTACTGCAGCATAGTGGACTGGGTAGTTAATAAGCTCAGAGCGATAAATACCCATAGCTATCGTCTTTCTCTTTCTTCCAAAGTTGAAGCAAAGCTTTTCCTGGCTTTGGATAAGATTTACAAGAAGATCGTTATCTACAGTAACTCCTCTAGCGCCGAAGCCTATTGAGTAGTCTCTGATTCCGATTGCAGACTCATCGTCGATAATCATCCTACCCTCACTATCCTTTTCATCATCCTTTGTTGAGAAGAAATCATAGTAAGGAATCTCACCTGACTCATAGGTAGATAGAGCTCTAGCAACTCCAGCTGGAGACCATAGATCAGGTCTATTTGTATCATTAAGCTCAATCTTGATTACCTTGCCTTCCACATCATGGCCATCAAGCTCTGCCTTAGCTACTGGGAAAATATCTATAAGCTCTTCATCGCTCATCTTCTTTCCAAGAAGTGAGAAGAAGAGATTCTCTGGTGCTTCAATCTTTGGCATTAGTTTCCTCTCCTTAGTCTTACATTCTCAATATCTGGAGTAAAGAGCTCTCTGATATCAGAAAGTCCAAGATGCATAAGTGCCATTCTATCAATGCCTAGGCCCCAAGCAAGAACTGGAACATCGATTCCAAGCGGCTTTGTTACCTCTGGGCGGAAGATACCAGCACCACCGAGCTCAAACCATCCAAGAACCGGATGCTTGATATGAACCTCGATTGAAGGCTCAGTAAATGGGAAGTAGCCCGGAACATACTTAACCTCCTCGGCTCCTGCAATTTCTTCTGCGAACATCTTCAAAAGGCCTAGAAGGTTCTTCAGGTTTACATCATCACCTAGTACAATACCCTCTGTCTGATAGAAGTCAGCACCATGAGTAGCATCTACCTGATCGTATCTGAAGCAGCGTACGATTCCGAAGTACTTTCCAGGAATCTTAGCTTTAGTAAGCTGATGAGCTGAGAGTACTGTTCCCTGGCTTCTTAAAACCTGACGTCTTGTAAATTCATGGTCGAAGGTATATCCCCAGCCACGGCTTCCAGTTGTCCATCCATCCTGATGTGTTGCAGCAACCTGTCCAAGCCATGGCTCGTCAATCTTCTTAGCATGTCTTGGGTCCTTTACATAATAAACATCATGGATATCTCTAGCTGCATGGAATTGAGGCATGAACAGCGCATCGCCATTCCAGAACTCATTCTCAACAAGTGGTCCATCAAACTCCTCAAAGCCAAGAGAGATAAGCTTGTCCTTTACCCACTCAAGATAGCTTGAGTAAGCATTTCTCCTGCCAGGAATCAAACGTGAGGTTGGAGCATTTACAGCATATGGTCGGAAAGATCCATTCTTCCAGCTTCCGCTAGAAATCATCTCAGCAGTCAAAAGCCCGAACTCCTCGCCTGTGATATTTGCAGCAATAACCTCTTGCTTGATCTTATTGCCGAACTCTGTAAGAGAGTAAGTAACATCCTCTCTTTCAATCATCTTGAAAGGAGCTGACTGTGCACCACGCTTCTTAGCAAGCTGTGAGATGGCTTTCTTCTCATCCTGAGATAGGGAGCTCTCATCTATTATTGCTTCAAGACCCTTTTGCAGAAGCTCATGCTGGATAGAAACCTCTCCGAAGAGCTTCTCCTTGATTACTTCAGCCTTTCTCTCTGCATTGAGTTTGGTAACTCCAGCCTTAGAAAGAAGACCAAAAGCTGATCCAACGTCGCTGTTCTCTAGGCCTAGCTCATTAGCAATCTCTGGCATTGCATGTGGGCCCTTCTTATTCAAGAAGGAGAATATGCGCTCAACTGGCATTCCGTTCTTAGCCCAATCTCGGCCTAAGTCTGTGATTTCGTAAAATACCTTCTTTTCTCTGCCCTTTTCCTCTAAGCACTCCTTAGCTACAAGCCATGAAAATGCCTGGTTGCATTGGCCTACCTTATAATCAAGCTCTTTGATTATTCTCTCTGCAGTGATTTCTTCTCCTAGCTTTACATGACGAAGAAGCTTAACCTCCAGAGGATGGAGATTCTTAATATCTATATCCATTACTGGCTCCTGTTCTGAAAACTGTTAAATATTCTAATTAGATAATCAAAAAAAAGAAAGAGTTGCTATCTAAAGAGTTCAAGGTACTTTTCTCTTACTCTGTCCTCATTGAGAATAACCTCTCTCTCTAGCTTTTCTGAAAATGGTATTGGGATATCAAGTGCTGATGCAATAGAGATTCTGCACTTATCATTTACATCTCTTATAATCCTTACTACGCTCTCCGCAACAGAGGATTGAAGAGGAGTATCCTCTGCAATGAGGATTCTATCAAAGGAGCGGGAGTAGAATCTTATAGCATCCTCATCTAGAGGCTTTATAGTCGCCAAATCCATGAATGTTATATCCTTCTCAACATCCTTCAAGGCACTCTCTGCTACTCTATAGGCTCTTGAGTATGCGATTACGAGCACTCTAAAGCCATTCTTTCTTACAATAGCCTTGCCTAGCGGCAGATAAGCATTCTCATCCCCTACCTCTCCCACTTCGTTATATAGCGCCTTATGCTCAAAGAACAGAACTGGATTATTGGATCTGTTTGCACTCTTTAAGAGCGCCTTAGCACTATATGGAGAGGATGGAGCAACAACAATCAAGCCTGGAATATTCAAGAACATAGTCTCAAGTGCTTGAGTATGCTGCGCACCGTGCCCAGTGCCACCCCCTCCTGGAGTCCTATAGATCATAGGAGCAGTGAATTGGCCAGCAGACATGAAATAGGTCTTAGCGGCATGGTTTATAAGAGGATCAGATGCAAGAGTGGAGAAATCACCATACATAATCTCAACAATAGGATGCATACCTGTCATAGCAGCACCTACAGCAAGTCCTGTAAAGGTCTCCTCGGAGACAGGAGTCTCCAGAACTCTATTCTCAAAGCTTTTCCAAAGAGCTCCTGTAACACCAAAGCAGCCACCATACTTCGCAATATCCTCGCCAAGCATAAAAGCTCTCTTATCTGTCCTCAGAATCTCCTCTAAGGCCTCCCTTATAGCTTCCTTATATGTACTGTTATGCTTATTCGAACTCTCTGCTGATGAGAGAGGAGATGGTGCATATACATAGTCATAGAGCTCACTTAAAGAGAGAGCATCCTCCTTTGTCTTTAGCGCCTCATTATATTCACTTTCGACAAAGACATAGGCCTTATTCTTTATTGCTTTAATATCGTCAGAGCTATAGCCTCTCTTTTGAAGCCGCATCTCAGCAACTCGCAAGGGATCCCTTTCTAGCCATAGCTCCTCCTCTGCTTTATCTCTATATACTCTTTTATCTGATTTTGAGTGACCACATTGCCTATATGTATTAACTTCGATAAAGATAGGCTTTTTCTCTTTTAAGATATATGCACGTGCTTCCCTTGAAACACTCTCAACCTCAAATACATCATTGCCATTCTCGATATATGCACTCTTGATATTATACCCATCTGCTCTTTTATAAATCTCATGGGTAGAAATCATTCTGTCTGCACTCGCAGACATTCCATAGTGGTTATTCTCCAGGTAGAACATAAGAGGAAGCGACCATATAGATGCAATATTCATCATCTCATGAAGTGTTCCCCTGCTAGTTGCTCCATCTCCGAATATAGCTACTGATATGTTATCCTTATTTAAAGCCTTGAGAGAAAAGGCAGCACCACCTGCAAGAGGGATTCCAGAGCCAACGACTGCTGAGGATCCAAGATTATATGTCGCAGCGTCGCTCATATGCATTGAGCCACCGAGCCCCTTACATATGCCATCCCTAGAGCCAAACATCTCAGAGAACATTCTTCTTATAGATGTTCCCTTAGCTATATTGAATCCATGACAGCGATGAGTTGGAACGATATAGTCTGATTTATCAAGAGCTACAATGAGCCCGACATGACTCGCCTCCTGTCCTATTGAGAGGTGTGTCGTGCCATGAAGCGCACCATCTTTAAAAAGAGCATCTATCTTCTCTTCAAATGCACGCGATAAGCACATTTTGAAGTATATTTCCAGGTCGTCCAACTAAAATCTCCATCTAAGAGTATAAATCAACAAAAGTGAGAATAGTTTTTTATTTGCACATTGTCACTATCTTTTCTTTATTAGGCCTTTATTATAGAATCAATCACATCATATTTAACGGAGACTCAAATGACACCATCTTTACCTAATCCTCCTCTCACGAAGGATCTTGTTCGAGTTCTAATCGATCAAGAGTCAATTTCAAAGAGAGTAGATGAGCTGGCTAATGAGATCAATCTGAACTATAAAGATATTACTGAACCCTTGATTCTTGTTGGAGTATTGAAGGGTTCTTTTATTTTCATGGCAGACCTCTCAAGGAAGCTCACTATACCGCACGTTGTAGATTTCATAGCTATTTCCAGCTATGGAGCTAATGGAGACAAGCGTGGAGAAGTAAGACTATTAATGGACACAAGAGAGAATATCTCAGACCATCATGTATTGATTGTTGAAGATATTCTAGACAGCGGCAATACGCTTTCATATCTCATAAAGACCTTCAAAGCAAGAAATGTCAAAAGCGTATCAACAGCTGTCTTTCTAGATAAGCCAGAACGCCATGAAGTTCCAGTAGATATCGAATATATGGGCTTTGAGATTCCAGATGTTTGGGTTGTCGGCTATGGGCTTGATTACAAAGAAAGATATCGCACACTACCATACATTGCAGAGATGTATCCACAGAAATAAGGGGAATATATGGCAAAGATCGAAAAATACTACGTAAGCTACAACACCGTTCATAAGCTCATAAAGGGGCTTGCAAAGAAGATTGAGGATGAGGGCTTTGACCCTGATGTAATCGTTGCTATAGGATCGGGTGGATTCATTCCAGCGAGAATCATAAAGACCTTCATCAACAGACCGATCTATGCTGTCGGAATCTCATACTATGGAATAGATCATAAGCATAGAGAGCATCCTACAAAGATCCAATGGATTGATGAGGTACAGGAGCAGCTGAGAGGCAAGAAGGTCCTTTTGATTGATGAGGTTGATGACACAAGAGCAACTTTGGCTTATTGTGTAGGAGAGCTTTTAAGCTACAAGCCAGAAGAGATTGCAGTATTGGTGCTTCATAATAAACTCAAGAAGAAAGATGTAGACTTCCCTCCAGAGATCAAGCGCTACTACCCTGCTCTTGAGATTGCTGATATGTGGATCAAGTATCCATGGGATGCAGATGATATCGATGAGCATTGCAAGCAGGAAGAGCTTATGCTTGAAGAGCTCAAGAAGGAGACAAATTCTGATGAAAACTAACGTCAATGCAGTTATTGGAGTTCAATGGGGAGACGAAGGCAAAGGCAGAGTCGTAGACTATCTTGCCCAGGATGCAGATCTTGTTATCCGCTTTCAGGGTGGAGACAACGCAGGTCACACTGTAATCAATGACAAGGGCAAGTTCGCACTTCATATAATCCCATCTGGCGTATTCAATCCAGAGACTATGAACATCGTATCTGCAGGTACTGTTGTCAACTTTGACACAATGAAGACAGAGATTGACAATATCGAGAAGGCTTCAGGCTACAAGGTAGAGAATCTATTCATTGATGAGAGAGCTCATCTTATCCTTCCATATCACTGTGCATTAGATGGCGCAGAGGAGAGCAAGAGAGATGCATCTCAGAAGATTGGAACAACTAAGCGCGGTATTGGCCCATGCTACCAGGATAAGGCTGCAAGATCAGGAATAAGAGCTGCAGATCTCCTTGATGAAGAGAGACTTAAGAAGAGACTTGAGATGGTACTCCCAAAGAAGAACAGAGATCTCGAGTACTATGGGCTTAAGACCTATACACTTGAGGAGCTTCTTGCTAAGTGCGACGAATGGAGACGTGAATTCGGCGATAAGATCATCGATAGCATCCCAGTTGTAAGAGAGGCTGTAGAATCTGGAAAGAAGGTGCTTCTTGAAGGTCAGCTTGGAATAATGAGAGATAACGATTGGGGTATCTATCCATATACAACATCCTCTAACCCTACAGTTGCAGGCGGCTGTAATGGTGCAGGTATTCCTCCACGCGCTATCAATAAGGTGTATGGTGTTGCTAAGGCATACTCTACAAGCGTAGGTGGTGGCCCATACATGACAGAGCTATTCGATAAGGATGGAGAGAAACTCAGAGATATCGGGCATGAGTATGGCGCTACAACAGGCAGACCTAGAAGATGTGGATGGTTTGACGCAGTTGCTGCTGACTATGCTTGCTATATGAATGGCATTACAGATTTAGCTTTGACTAAGCTTGATGTCCTTGATACCTTCGAGAAGATCAGAGTATGTACAGGCTACATGATTGATGGAGAGTACTATACAAACCTTCCAGAGACAAGACTCCAGGAAAGAGCAAAACCAATCTATGCTGAGTTTGATGGTTGGCTATGTGACACATCAAAGTGCCGCACATATGAGGAGCTCCCTGAGAATGCCAGGATTTTAGTTGAAGAGATAGAGAAATTCTTAAAGACTCCTATCACTATAATCAGCGTAGGACCTGAGAGAGATCAGCTCATTCTGAGAAAATCACCTCTATCAGAGAACTAATACATTTCCCTCGGTTTTTCCGAGGGATTATTATTGACCAAAAATACACACTGTTACATTATTGCATTAGACCATTTGGCTCTACTTTATATTAAACAGGAGGCTTCAAGTGAAGAAAACCGCTAGAACCATTCTTGTTATCTTAGCTCTTGTTCTGACACTATTCACATCGTGTTCGAAAAACAGAAAAAAAGTACTTTATGTTTATAACTGGTCTTACTACACACCAGAGGATGTAATAGCTTCCTTTGAAGAGGAATACAATTGCAAGGTTATCATGGACTACTTCGCATCAAACGAGGAGATGTTTGCAAAGGTCATGGCCTCAGGTGGTGGTGGCTATGATATCATATTCCCATCTGGCGACTATACATCAATAATGATCAAGCTTGGCATGCTTGAAGAGATAGATCTTACAAAGATTCCAAATGCTAAATACGTTACTGATCTGGTAAAGTCAAAGGCTACCTATGATCCAGATATGAAATACTCTGTCCCGTACTTCATGGGAGCTGCCGGAATAGCTGTAAACAAATCAAAGCTTCAGAATTATGAGAAAAGCTGGTCCATATTCGAGAGAGAGGATCTTAAAAACAGGATGTGCATGATGGACGATATGAGAGAAGTAATAGGAGATGCTCTTATTCACCTAGGCTATTCATGCAATACTACTAACATGGATGAGCTTGATGAAGCCTTTGAATTGATAAACACTAAGTGGAAGCCTAATCTTACCAAATTTGATGCAGAGGGCTTTGCTAAGTCATTCTCAACTGGCGAATATATAGTTGCGCATGGCTATGCAGAATCCTTCTTTGAAGAGATCCCAGAGTCTAAATGGGATAACGTAGACTTCTTCATCCCAGAGGAAGGCGGCGCAATGTATATAGATAATATGTGCATACCAAAGAATGCACCACACTATGAGCTTGCGCTTGAGTTCATCAACTACATACAGGATCCTAAGAACTATGCACAGTTCTTAGATAGATTCCATTTCCCAGCATCTGTAAATGCTGAGGCTGAGAAATACAGGACAACAAAACCATTCTATACAGTAGATATGCTCACAAATTGCGAGACAAAGGATGATCTTGCAGAGAATCTTGCTATATACAATGAGCTTTGGGAAAAAATAAGATACGTAAACTAAGGGGAGTAAGCATGACAACATTCTCTCATGATACATACATAAGCCCATACACATGGCGCTATGGCTCAGAGGAAATGAGATATATCTTCTCTGAGGAGCATAAAAGAAAGCTACTGAGAAGAGTATGGATAGCTCTTGCAAGAGCTGAGATGAAGGCTGGAATTGTAAGCGAGGAACAGCTTAAGGAGCTTGAAGAGCATAAGGATGATATCAACATTGAAAGAGCTACTGAGATTGAGAATATAATCCATCATGATCTCATGGCTGAAATCAAGACATATGCAGAAGAGTGCCCTAAGGCTGGTGGAGTCATCCACTTAGGCGCTACAAGCATGGATGCACTCGATAACGCTGATGCTGTAAGATTCAAGGAAGCCTTAGAGCTTGTAATAAAGAAGGCTATTGAGCTTGGCGACATACTCAAGGACAAGGCTGAGGAGTATAAGAATTATGCAACAATGGCCTTTACTCATATACAGCCAGCTGAAGTGACTACTATAGGCTATAGACTTGCACAGACACTGCAGGATCTCACTGACGACATAGAAGAGCTTGCTAGGCTAAGAGACTCCATAAGAGGCAAGGGGATGAAAGGCGCAGTCGGTACGGCTGCAAGCTACAAGGAGCTTCTCGATGGCTCCCCTATCTCTTCCATGGAGCTAGATAAGATGGTAATGGATGAGCTAGGCATTAAGAGCTACAACGCTGCAACTCAGATATATACGCGAAAGCAGGATCTGAGGATAATCGCAGCTCTTTCATCCCTTGCATCAACACTCCATAAGTTCAGCCAGGATTTCAGAATACTGCAATCACCACCTATTGGTGAGTTCTCAGAGCCCTTTGGAAAGATGCAGGTAGGCTCTTCTGCAATGCCATTTAAAAGGAATCCCATAAACAGCGAAAAGATTGATTCACTATGCCGCTTAGTTGAAAGCTACTACCAGAGTGCATGGATAAATGCATCTGTAACTGTGCTTGAGAGATCACTTGATGACAGCGCAAACAGACGTGTATTCATATCTGAGGCCTTCATAGCAACAGATGAGATACTCATGACTGAGATAAAGATCATCAAGGGCATGTCTGTCCACTCTGATGCTACAAGGCGTCTTATGTCAAACTATGGAATATTTGCATCTACCGAGCGTCTATTGATGGCACTTGGAAAGAAGGGGGCAGATAGACAGGAGATGCATGAAGTAATAAGAGAAGAGAGCCTAAAGGCCTGGGCGGATTTACAGAGCTCAGGGGAGAATAAGCTCAAGGAGAATCTCATGGATGATGAGAGAATACTCTGCTATCTCGATAGGAATGAGATTGAGAGTCTATTGAATGCAGACTCATATGTAGGAGATGCGGCAGAGAGAACAGAGCTTGTAATTGAGGATTATATCAGAAGAAGACCTGCTCTGAAGAGTACAAAATAAATAGCTGCATGCACATAGCGGAGCAATATAGATGGAAGGGCCTTCTTAAATGGCATCTTCATAGCTCCAGCTGCTGTGCATATTGTTGAGTATGGAAGCGGGAATATAGCAGCCATGCTCATGAACGGGGATCCATATACTTTGATATATGCTCCCCATTTTTTATTCGCTTTTGCTGTCAGCCTTCTTATGAATGGTATCTTATCTATAAGGACACCAATGAAATATGATGTTATGCCACCAAGGGCAGATGCTGTTCCGATCAAAGGTATTGCGACATACCAATTAAGTGATGCAACTATGGGCCATACAAAATCAGGCGAGAGAGGAAGAATAAGAGTATCTACGATATAGTCATATAAAAAAACACCGATAAGCCCAAAGTGCTCAAAGAACCAATCGATGACGTACTTATATTTATCAGCTCCGACAGTCTTTATAGCTACTATATAGCTTGCGAATATCGCAAAAAGCGGAATAAGACCGATAATCACCAGCTTCTTCCACTCTAGCTTTACTTCCTTCTCTTCCCTATTCTCTTCTTCCATATCAGGACCTCAAGATATCTCCAGCCTCATCCAAGATAGCGTCTATGCTATAGCTTCCTCTGAAAAGAGCAATTTTACCACCACCTCTCAGATTAAGCTTATCCTTCAAAAGAGCAAAGCGCTCCTTGCTCCCATAATATAGAAATGTCTTATTGCACTCATTTACTATGAAAGCCTCTATATCTCCAGCTAGCACATGGATAAATGCATCAAGTGCCAATTCTGTCTTAAATATAATAGGATTATTGCCAGAAGCAAGTGCATCATTAAGCTCTGACCTTGCAGCAACCTCTTCAAGAGATTTCATCCTTCGCTTTAATTCAATATTCTCATCATGAAGTCTAGTAATAGCAAAAGAGAGAGATTCCCTAGTTGCAGATAGTAGCTTATAGGCCTCCTTAAGCGCTCTCTCATTCTCACGCCTATCCTCTACTGCCTCTTCACTTACACACCATATAGTCCTTACATGGCCTCTTATAAGCTCCTTTCCACAGTAGTGGATTTCACCTATTTCTTTAGAGTTAGAAACATGGACACCGCCACAGGCTACAACATCAAGACCCTCAATATATACAAGCTTAACTCTGCCATCAACCTTTATAGAGCGTCTCATATTAAGCTCTTCAGCCTCTTTATGATCAACCTCCTCTTGATATATCCTCAGTCCTTCCCTTACATGGCTATTAGCAGAATCCTCAACCTGCATTAGCACTCCATCATCTATCTCATCCTTATCTGTTTCAATTGTAAGGATCCTCTCTCCTTGATGTACTGCAACAGTACCGATTGAGAACTCCTTGAATAGCGTTGCAGAGATTAGATGCTGCGCACTATGCTCTATCATGTACTTATAGCGATGAGCCCAATCCAGCGTTAAAGTAAGAGTATCGCCAATATTTGGCTTAGCACCATCAATAAGATGCAATGGCTCTCCCTCATCACTCTTCTGCGTATCCTTAATGACAAAGGCCCCAAAGGTTCCTCTGTCTCCAGGCTGTCCGCCACACTCTGGATAGAATATTGTCTTATCAAGTATTATTCCATCAGCATTGACATCAACGACTGTTGCATCAACACTCTTCAGGTATGCATCCTTGTAATATAACAGATCTGTCATCTAGCCTCCCCATGCATCTTCGCAACTGGAAGTGAGAAATGCATTCTATAGCCTATTATACGCAATGCTATAGTGAATATGATTGTAAGTATAAGCATATAGTCTCCGCTTATATTGATTTTTGATAACAGCAGGAAGAACAAGCCTCCGAATATTGCAGCCGAGGCATAGAAATCCGATGAGAAAATCATTGGAGTTTCATGAACGAACATATCCCTAAGCACACCACCGCCTACAGCTGTCAATGTACCAGAGAATACAATTCCAACAGCACCAACACCGCACTCAGCAGCCTTAGCGCACCCTAGAGCTGTAAAGACACCGAGACCTATCGCATCTGCATAGACTATGATTGACCATCTTCCAACAGTCTTGTGAGCAAATACAAATACCAATAGTCCCGCTACAAGAGATACAAGTATATATGATCCATTCTGATATGCAGATACAGGTACTGTACCTAATAAAACATCTCTTATCATGCCACCTGCACAGCCTACAGTCATAGCAAATACCAAAACACCGAGAAAGTCCAATCTGTTCTTAACCGCCTTAACAGCACCTGTTATTGCGAATACGAAGGTTCCAAACAGGTCTAAGACATAGAGAAACTCATTTTCCATTGCTATAGAATAATCAAAAGCA
>CAVHSB010000012.1:4128-23342 GCA_963638635.1 Flexilinea sp. | reverse complement strand
GCTTTATATATGTTTCTGACTGATTTATTTTTGGAAATTGGTTATGAAAAGCAAAAAGTTTAAGTCAATTTTAATGTACATTGTGCTATTTATCGTCTTCATTGCTCTTTTCTATGCATTGAAGTGGTTCTATTCAACAAGAACTGAATCTGAATATATAAGTCCTACAACTCCAGTAGAGACTGTATATCCAGAGTACAGGGATGTAGAGAAGAGTGTTACTCTCTCATCATATGTTGAGGCTGATTCACGTATTCCTGTAACTCCATATGTTGAGGGAACAATCATCGAATACTATGTAAGTGAAGGTGATTATGTTAAGGAAGGAGATATTATTGCAAAGATAGATCCAGAGCCATATCGTCTGCAGCGTGATCAGGCTGAGGCAGCATATCTTGGATATGAGAGCTCTTTTGAAAGAGTTGAGAGCCTATATAATACAGACTCCGTCTCAAAGCAGGATTATGATACAGTCAAAGCTCAGAGAGATGCATATAAGGCACAGCTTGAGCTTGCTGAATTGCAGCTTAGCTATACAGATGTTGTTGCTCATACAGAGGGTACTGTGCTTAAGACTCTATCCTCAAAGGGTGCTACTGCAATGAAGGGGACTCCTATTGCAATGATTGCAGATATCTCTGATCTTGTCGTTAACCTGAACCTTGGTGAGAAATATTATAGCCTTTTCCAGAATGGAAAGACCGATTATAAGATCACAGTCACAAGACCTGCTGATGATTACTCAGAGGAGGTCTCAACAAGCGCACATATAAAATCACTATCTCCATACATTGATGCAACAAGCAGAAACTTCAAGCTTTATCTCTCACTTGATGATGCTTCTCTTTTCAATCCTGGAATGTATGTAAAGGTTACAATCGTAACAGATAAGAAGAGCGGCTATAGCCTTTCTAAGAAGGCTCTTAAGCTTGATGGCTCTGCATATTATGTAGAGGATGATAAGGCTGCATATGTAGATTTAGGCAGCGAGTACTCAAACAATGACTATGTTATTGTTCCTGATGAGTATAAAGACAAAGCATTCATAATCAAAGGCCAGAATAGCATCTTCTCTGGTCAGCAGGTAAATGTCGTAGAGGGTAATTAAATGAAGCTTACTAGATACCCTGTAGCACATCCAGTCATTATTGCCATGACGCTTCTGGCGCTCGGTGTATTCGGCTTGATGTCACTATCAAATACAAATACAGAGTTCTTGCCAGATATCTCAAACCCTATGGTATATGTAATAACTATATACCCAGGTGCATCATCTTCAGATATCGAGGACAGCATAACAAACATTCTTGAGGATGATTTTGTTACACTTCCTAACTTCAAGAGCATGTCGTCACAGTCTATAAACAGTGCGTCAATCATTTCCATCACATACCAGGATGGAGTAGATCCATATGATGAGATTGATGAGGTAAGAAACAGAATTGATGATCTTATCTCCGATCTTCCTTCTGGCATACAAGGTCGTCCTACTGCTATGGTAGGTGGTACATCAATCCTTCCTATTGCATCCTTTGTAGTAGAGAGTGTCGGGAACGATATCAACGCAATATCTGAGTACGTAGATGAGACTATAAAGCCTCAGCTATCTCAGATTGAGGGTGTATCAACAATAACAATCAATGGTCTGAGAGAGGCTAGGGTTGATGTTAAGCTGAGAATGGATGATATGGACTCAAGAGGCATTTCTCCTCTTACTGTTTATCAGATGCTCAACTACTCCAACTACTCAATTCCTCTTGATTCTGTTACCTTCCAGGGAACCTCTATCGATGCAAAATTCGATGGTAAGTATTCTAATATCGAGGAGCTTGGAAATCTTCCAATCGGCTATTCTCTTGATGGAGGAATCATAAAGCTCTCTGATGTTGCAGATATCTCTATAGATTATCAGGAAGGAGATTATAGAGTAACTAAGAATGGAAGACCTGTTGTCTCTGTAGATATTTGTAAGAGAAGCGATGGAAACACTATTGCTATTACAGATAAGGTAAAGCAGATTGTAGCAGAGGAAGAGGCAAAGAGCGGCGGTGCATTGAAGATCTCTATGGTCAGCGATGACTCAACACTCGTAAACTCATCTCTTTCTACTGTAATCGAATCTGGTGTTCTTGGTGTCATTATTGCTATTCTCGTAATTTATATATTCCTATCAGACTGGAAAGCAACAATCATCATTGGCTTATCTATTCCGCTATCAATCTTCTTCACATTCATTGGAATGAAGCTTGCTGGAATAACAGTCAATCTTCTATCTCTTTCAGGCATTGTAGTAGCGCTTGGAAACATAGTAGGTGCAGCTATTCTTGTACTTGATCAGGTTTATAGATTCTATCAGGCAACAGATGAGAATGGCAAAGCTCTTTATAGCGTCAACGGATCTATATTCAAAGGTACAGATGACGTTATTGGCTCTGTAATGGGCTCTGGTCTTACTACAATCATCGTATTCCTGCCAATAGCTATGATGTCAGGTCTTGTTGGACAGATTCTCAAGGATGTATCTGTTACATTCATGCTCTCGCTATCTGCATCTCTGTTGGTTTCTATCATATACATTCCATTCTTAATGAAGAAGCTGTTGAAGGAAGATGATGCAAAGAGAAAGCCTGCTAAGGACAACTTCATAGTCAAAGGACTGAAGAAGGTCGAGAAGCATTATGCTAAGTCTCTGTATTTTGCAGAGAACCATACACCATTCATGCTAGTAGCAGCCTTCTTGATTCTTGTGCTTTCCTTCTATGTTCTTCCTAACATGAAATTCTCATTCATCCCATCTACGGATAACGGAGACTTCTATGTAAATGTTACTTTCCCTGATACATATTCCATAGATGAGACAGAAGAGGTTATGAATAGAATCGAGGCTATGGTAATTGAGAACGTTCCAGAGCTTAAGACAGATGTTGTATTCTCCGGCAAGGACATGTCTCCAATGAGCCAGGCAAGCAAGAACACGGGTGCAATCCATGTCGTTCTTGTTCCAGTAAAGGACAGAGATAGAGATATTCATACTATCATGCTTGAAATACAGGAGAAGGTAAGTGCTTCTATTCCTGATGCAACTATAAGCGTTGAGAATGGTGGATTTGACAGACTTATATCCCTTGTTTCAAATGGCGGTGGCTATGGTCTTACTCTTGTAGGTGATGATGCTGAGGCTCTATATGCTGAGGCTGAGAGAATCGAGAATGAGCTGAAGTCTTATCCAGAGGTTATGACTACATCAATCAATGCATCAAATGATTCAAAGACTGCTGTAATCAATGGAACATATGACTATATGTCCTCGCTTGGTGTTCCAGCCTATGAGGCAGGACTTACAAGTGCAATCCTCTTCTATGGTACAGATATCGGTAAGTTCACAGATCCAGATACAGATAACAGATATGATATCCATATCTCATCAGATATCCAGGATCAGCCTCTTACTTCAGATCGTCTTAATGATATCAAGCTGCACTCTCTTGCTGGCGCTACTATACCTCTTTCAAACGTTGCAACCTTGAAGCTTGATGAAGGGCTGTCTCAGATCAACCATGATGACAGAGCTACTTCAATTTCAGTATCTGCAACTCTTACGACTGAGAGTACTGATAGCGTTACAGCTAAGATTAACCAATACCTAGCAGAGAATCCTCTGCCAGATGGTATAACAACTAAGACTAGTGGACTTGGAGACCTTGTACAGTCTTCAATGGGACCTCTTGTACAGGCACTCATAATCGCTATGTTCCTTGTATACCTTGTAATGGTTGCAGTATTCGAGCGCTTTGATCAGCCTTTGCTTATTATGCTTCTCTTCCCGTTCTGTATCATCGGAGCTGTAGTTGCTCTATCAGCATTCGGAAGCAGCATGAGTATTGTATCCATTCTCGGTGTTGTATCACTTGTCGGTATGCTCGTTAACAACGGTATTGTAATTGCTGACTATGTAAACCAGACAAGAAAGATAGATAGAGAGGAGGCCTTGAGAGCAAAGGGCATAGAGTTCGATGAATATACAGAGACTCTTGGTCTTCTCTCATACGAGGAAGAGCGAGAGATCCTCAATAAGGAGACTGCGGAGGGCTCTGCATCAAGACTCAGACCTATATTGATGACAACGCTTACTACAGTATTCGGAGTAATTCCTATGGCTGTAGCTAAGGGTGAGGGTGCTGAGATCTATGCGCCTCTTGGCCAGGTAATCATGGGTGGATTGGCAACCTCTATGATAATCACGCTTTATATAATGCCAGTATATTATTTCATTCTTGAGCGTATAAAGCTCAGAAGAGTATATAAGAAAATAAATAGTCAAAAGGAAGCTAAGGAGATAGAGAAATGAAGAAGAACCTTGTGATTTCAGCTTTAATTTTATTGGTTCTATGCCTAACAGGCTGTTCATCAGTTTATGATGCAGCTATAAGTGGCACAGTCAAGGACAGAAGTGCTTCAAACAATAGCTCAACAACTGCTAATGTCGGAATAATCGGAGATGCTATGGTATATGCATACGATAGCGAGAGTGATTGGAATAAAGCCTATCAGAACTGGGTTGATAACGGCAAAGGCGAGTTCTCGGATAACTCTGTTCCATCAGCTAAGACAAGCACAGCAGATGGCTCATTCTCTATTGCAACTCTCAGATGGAAGACAAATAGCCCAGCATTCGGTAAGGATGCAGACCATAAGACAATCTATCTTCTTGTATTCCATAAGGACTATGGCCTCAATAAGGTAGATGGCAGAACTGTAGAGTCTGATAAGTCCAATAACTTCGGAGTAGTGCTTCTCGATAGAGTTACAACAAGCAAGTCTCTTGTAATAAGCTTCAAGGATAAGGACGACA
Source organism: Flexilinea sp. (assembly GCA_963638635.1). Lineage (GTDB taxonomy): Bacteria > Spirochaetota > Spirochaetia > Sphaerochaetales > Sphaerochaetaceae > Ornithospirochaeta. Next base: position 18,490 of record CAVHSB010000012.1, on the reverse strand, counting down.
ATAGCACAACTGCTTCTGGCTCTGATACTACTATCACATCAACTGATGGCTTCTCATATCGCTATAAGTACAACGATGGATACTCAGATATAACTGGCACGGTTTCTTCTATAACTAATGGAAAGAGCACTCTTACTGTTAAGTATAAGGAATCAATTGATGTACCTGCAGTAACAATCTATGATATTCAGAGCGGCTCTGATTGGACTTATTCTGGCGAAGAAGAAGTAAAGATGACATATGATAAGACCTCTAAGTCTTATGAGAATACAAGCCTCTATTTTACAAACGACTGGAAGAGTGTTGCTGTTACTGTAAAGCTCAAAGATGGAAGCAGCTCAACTAAGGATACAAGCGTTACAGACTCTATTGATTTTACTTGGTCATACAATAATGGTGATTCAGATACTGTAAAGACTGATACAGTTACTGTTGCAAGCGGCTCTGCTGTAATCAATGTTAAGTTTAAGAAGAGTGCATTTACAACAGATAATCCATGTATTCTTACGTTAAGTGGCTTCAAGGCTTCTGAAGGCTCAAAAGACAACTGGTCTTGGACTAAAGGTGAAAATGATGGAACAATACAGGCTGATGGTGCAACAATTGATGTTGAATTAGATGGATCAAAGGATTCTGTCTCATACAATGTTTATTTCAAGAAGAAGTATCTTGTAGTACCAGCATCTGGATTTTCTGGATACCTTGTAGATAATATTGGTGAAGGAACAGGTTATGGTAAATCTACAGATAATGGTGTTTCTGTTGCATTATATAATGGCAGTAATAAGCTAGGTAACAGTGTCACAACTGCTCCAGATAATGTAACTTCAACAGGCAATACAATCACTTATAATGGTCACTTCACTTTACTTGCAGCAGGGCAGAGAATAGCTCTCGAATATGAAAATAATGATTATACCTCAAAAGACGTTAAGCTAACTCTTAAATATACAAAGAGAGGTGATTCTTCAGAGACAGAAGTAACTAATAAGGTTATTGTAAACAGCATGACAGACAGTTTCGATTTATCTGTAATTGAATATTGATAAGAGGTTCAGATGAAGAAGTTCAGTACTATACTCCTATTGCTTCTTATAGTGCTATGTTCTCTTTTTGCAGCAGAGACAGATGATGAAGCTGTATCTGAGGGTGAGATTACATACACATATGAGAGACTTTGGAGTTCAATGAAGGGAAATAACCCAGAGCTTAGGAAAGCAGAAGAGGTATATAAAGAGAGCTTAATTGATGTTAAGAATGCCAAAGCTGCTTACCAGCCACAGATTACTTCCACTTTGACAGCAACTTATATGCCTAATCCTCCTATTGGAAAGATCACCATGGGCGTTGATGAGATTTCATCACAGCTTGGATATACAATCCCAGGCGCAGCATCTGGCGAGTATCTTACACTTTATAAGGGCATGGATAAGACATACTATAATGCAAGTCTATCTATTACCCAGCCTGTATACACATGGGGCAAGATCCCACAGTCTGTAAGGCTTTATAACAGAATTGCAGAGATCAGAGCTACAGATATCCTAGATAAGGCAGATAAGCTTACTGTAGAGCTTAAGACTCGTCTTACTGCGATGAAGTATATGGAGGATGTTATTGCTAAGCTTCACGAGACAAAGACTCTGGCAGATGAGCTTGTAGAGACAAGCCAGAATGCTTTTGATAACGGAATGCTCCTGAAGCAGGATGTTACCAAAGCAAAGATTACTGCTATGGAGCTTGATGTGAAGGAGCAGGAGGTGTTGAAGCAATATGAGAACAATCTCCAGGCTATAAAGTCAATCATTGGAACAGATGAGCTTACTAGCGACATGATTGAATATACGGTCAATGAAGATGAGATGAATGCTATTGCTTCTATGAGTCATGAGGATCTCTATAAGCTTGCAACAAGAGAGGATTCATCATCCCTGACTATGCTTTCAAATCAGCAGGAGGCGTTGAAGCTTAAAGAGAAGATCGCTAAGAATAGCCTATATTGGAAGCCTGACTTCGGTATCCAGGTAACTCTTAACTATGGTGGCTCTGCATTCCCTCTATTTGAGACCAATTGGTATAGAAAAGATGACTATGGCATCTATCTTACCTTTGCAGTAAAGGCAACGCTATGGGATGGTGGTAAGAAGATGAATGATGTTAAGTACTCTAAGAGCGAGATCGAAGCTGCCAAGGCTGATTACGACTCTGCGGTGCTTCAGCTTAAGAGCGCTGCTAATGAGAATATATCACAGCTAGAGCTCTCTGATGCTAAGCTTGAGTACTATAACCTAAAGCTTGAAGAAGCAAATGACAGGCTTGATCTCTTAAAGACTCAAAGAGAGCAGGGCAAGATTTCTAAGACAGATGTTCTTTCTCAGATGATTGAGGTCAATACGGAAGAGATGACAATACTGCAGGAAAAGATAACAAGATCCCAGGCAATATATACTCTTGCATACCTTGCAGGTATCTTGGAGTAGGTAATAATCAAACTAAGTGCTGTAGATGACTATGGCACTTTGTTCATAAAAAAAAGAGAACAGCCTTAAAAACTGTTCTCTTTGTATTATTAAGCTATAACGTAGATTCTGACCTCTGGATCTGCATCCCAAAGAGGCTTTAATCCTGCAAATACATCATTTTGAAAGAGTGCGCTGGAAAGATATTCCTCAGCATGCTCTTTGCTGTCAAAGCCATGAAGCACCTGAACATCCTCATCCCTGATTAAGAGATTCTTTGTAAGAGCACCTTCAATAGTATTGAGGAAGGGGGCTCTATAATCGCTATAGACCTTAGCTGCACTTGGTCTATTTTCATTTGAAATCTTCATAGTAATTTCTAGATAGGCTTTTACATTTGCCATTTTTCAATTCTCCTTATCATTCTTTCCGGCCTTTGAGAATGTAACTGAAGTATAGCTATATAACTTAAGCAAAAGAAGATATAAGCAAATTTATGAGTTACTAATAAATTCAATAGTAACTTGTATCTTGATCATCTGCACTCTTATAATGTGCGTATGTATCAGAAGAAGCTTGAGAGAGATATACGCTGTCCATTAGAGTATGGGCTTGAGATATTCGGTGGTAAATGGAACTCAAGAATCATATGCGTATTAGCAGCTAAAAAGACTTTGCGCTATAGCGAGATAAGAAAGGAAATGGGGAATATAACAGATGCTGTCCTAGCTTCTGCTCTTAAGGTGCTTATAGAGAATCAAATAGTGAAGAGAAAATCCTATGATGAGATTCCGCCTCGCGTTGAGTACTCACTTACAGATAAAGGACAGTCAGTTGTTCCTATTCTTCAAAGCATATGCAAATGGTCTGGTGCTTTTTATCATGAAGAGTCAGATATCTCAATGATCCAATGCGAGAAGTGTGACTATAAGAGAGGGTATGATGATTGAATATACAGAAGAGAAGAAATTTACCATCAAGGATGTAGAGGCTTTGTTCTTATCTGTTGGCTGGGTATCTGGAGAGTATCCAACAAGGCTATATAAGGCATTGATGAACTCTTCAACTGTGATCTCAGCGTGGGATTGCGATAAGCTAGTTGGTCTGATAAGAGTTTTGGATGACTCAGAGCTGGTTGCATATATGCACTATGTACTTGTCCATCCAGAATATCAGAGGCAGGGAATAGCGGGGCATATGGTGAATATCGTCAAAGAAAAGTATAAGCATTATCTATACATCGAGGTTATGCCAGAGGATAGAGAGAATGCTCCATTCTATCAAAAGCATGGCTTTTCATTGATGAAGAATGGATGCGCTATGCAAATATGCAATTTTGCCAATAAGGTATGATCTTCCCAGTTTATCCAATTTGAAAATCCGGATCTATCGAGTTTAAAAATGCTGATCTTTCATAGCTATGGATAACGTAAATCAGAAAGCTGGTGTCTTTGTAGTACCTATTACGGCGCTAGCTCCATAAGGATGGTGTGAAGCTACCATCATTGGTAGCTTCTCTAATGCTATTCCCATACTTCCTTTGCTAAGCGAAATGCTGCCCAGGCCTTTGGCCACCCCGCATAGAATGCTATGTGGGTTATTATCTCTGCAGCCTCTTCCTTTTCCACGCCATTCTTCTTTGCATTTTCTAGATGAAACTTCAAAGAGCTATCTGTAATGCCGCTTGCTATCAAGGTCGTTATCGTTATTATCGATCTTTCTTTCAGGGATAGCTTATCCTCTCTTGCCCATACTTCTCCGAAGAGAATGTCATCATTCAAGTGAGCGAACTCTGGAGCAAATGATCCAAGCTGATCCCTGCCTGCTGTTACTTTGGCCATTATAATTTTCCTCCATATACAGGAAAGAAGCTCGCATCTCCATAGTCTTTTATTCTTTCTGCATTCATGAGCCTTTCCATATCTTCATCGCTTATTTCAAAATCAAGCTCTGCATTGCTCTTCATATGCTCTTTGTTTGAGGTCTTTGGAAGAATTGCAAGTCCAAGCTCTAAGCAATAGCGAAGACATAGCTGAGATGGAGTTGCTGCATACTTTGTTGCAATTGCTTTTATTGTTTCATTCTTAAGAGCCATGCCATGCGCAATAGGTGAGTATGCTTCAACAACAAGGCCTTTTGCCTTTGAATACTCTATGAGCTCAAATGGTGTATTTGATATATGCGCAAGTATCTGATTCACCATAGGTCTTATAGATGAGTTATCTATGATGTTGTCTAAGTCTTCCCTTAAGAAGTTTGATACACCTATAGCTCTTAGCTTTCCTTCTCTCATGCTATCCTCAAGAGCTCTCCATGCCTCTAGATTGCCTTCCTTGTATCTGTTATCAGATTGATTGACTTCAATCCAGGGCTGAGGAGAATGAATTAGCATAAGATCAATGTAATTAAGATTGAGATTGATAAGAGACTTATCTATAGCCGCTTTTGCCTCTTTATAGCTTTTATATTCTGCTTTGAGCTTTGTTGTAACAAATACGCTATCTCTATTTTTGATAGCTCTTCCAACCCCAGTCTCATTCTCATAAGCCTCAGCTGTATCAATGCCTCTGTAGCCAAGCTCTATTGCATCCTTTACTGCTCTCTCTGTCTCATCATCTCTCATAAGCCAGGTTCCAAGTGATAGCTTTGGAAGCCTTACTCCATTTGAGAGTGTGTAATATTCATCTAATATTGCCATGTTTTCTCCTTATAGTTTGTTGTATTCTTCGTCGCTTACAGCCTCGCACCACTCTGTGCTGCATTCCTTTCCTGGTACCTCGATTGCAATATGCTGCATTTCGCTGTTCTTTTTTGCGCCATGCCAATGCTTAACCCCAGGCTTTATGTTAATTACAGCTCCAGGCTCCAAGGTTATTGCCTCTTTGCCTTCCTCCTGGTACCAGCCTTCACCTGCAGTGATAATCAATATCTGGCCACCTCCTTCCTTTGCATGGTGGATATGCCAATTGTTTCTGCATCCAGGTGTGAATGTAACAGTCGCTATTGTCATTTGCTCCCTTGAGAGCATATTGAGGTAGCTCTTTCCTATGAAGTACTTAGCATAGGCTTTGTTCTCATCTCCGATTTTAAATACGCTTATTTCTCTATCCATTCTCTTATCGCCTCCTTAGCTTTGCTTACATCAGAGCCTCTGATTGCAAGCCCATCCTTTACATATGCGCCAGTGCATAGCTTTTTTATGTCACTGATGCTTCTTCCAAGACCGCTGCCCTCGTGCGTGCAAAATGGCTTGATGATCTTTCCTTCAAATGAGTAATGCTCAAGGAATGAAAAGAGTGCCATAGGCATTGTAGACCAGTAGTTAGGAAACCCTAGATATATAGTCTCATAGCTATCTATTGTGTCTAAATATGCTTTAAGCTCCGGCCTGCTGTCATTCATCTGGTCTTCCTTTGCTTCCTCTGTGCATTTGTGGTAATTGGAGGAATAGGGGATTGCTTGCTCTATTTTGAAGCTATCACCTGCTGTTAACTCCTTAATAATATTGGCAGCTATTTCTGTATTTCCAACTCTTATATTCTCAATACTGCCATTAATGTAATTTTCTCCGCATCTTGAGTAGTATGCGATAAGTATCTTAGACATTATGCCTCCATATGAAGAAAATATAATAGAATTAGTTTTGACATGGAATTTCTAATATGTTATTAACTATTAACTATAGGTTAATATGTATAATAGACTTTTGAAGACTTTTATTGCCGTTGCTGATGCTCATAGCTTTACAGGTGCAAGTGATTCTCTCTATCTATCACCTCCTGCTGTGATGAAGCAAATCAATGCACTAGAGTCAGAACTTGGTATTAAGCTCTTTGACAGATCAAATACAGGATTATCTCTTACAAAAGCAGGAGAGGTCATATATGAGAGCATACCTTTTCTGATTGAATATTCAGATGATGTTATAAAGCGAGCAAAGGATGCAGAGAGCGGTGCAAAGCAATTCAGGGTAGGTACATCGCTACTGAATCCCGCAAAGCCATTTGTGGATATATACTACAGGCTGTGCTCTGAGTTCTCTGACTACAACCTCAATCTCATCTCATTTGAGGATGATAGCAAAGAGATTGTGAAGGTGATCTCGAGGCTTGGTACAAAGTTTGATTTTCTGATTGGAATATGCGACTCAAGAACCTGGCTCGATATTGCTTCCTTTCTTCCTCTAGGCTTTTATAAAAAAATGGTCTCTGTACCAATTGGCCATAGGCTTGCATCAAAAAGCGTTATAGATATAGAGGAGCTATATGGAGAGACTCTTATGATGGTTCCGAGAGGAGACTCTGGAGTCAATGACTTTCTCAGAAATGACCTAGAGACGAATCATAGGGAGATAAAAATAAAGGATACTACTCAATTCTATGATCTTTCTGTCTTCAATGAGGCCTTAGATAGAGGCTATGCGCTTTTAACGACTGAGTGCTGGAGGAATATACATCCAGCATTGAAGGCTATAGATGTCAATTGGAGCTATAAGATCCCATATGGCATACTGTACTCAAAGAATCCATCAGATAGTGTTTCTTCATTCATTAGTAAGGTCAGAGAACTTCAAGAGAGAGGAGATCTTTAAGTCTTATTGTGATTTTCTCGGAGTTTGATATAAGAATGATAGAGCTTCTATCCTCACTCAAAGCCTGAAACTCTGCTTCTATTGTCTTCTCTTCTCCGATTCCTCTGTTTTCTTCTTTGAAGTACGTAGCTTTGACTATATCGTGCTTAGTGAGCGTAGATAATCTTTCGTTTATCATTGCTCTCTCGACCTCTGCTATATATGTTCTTTTGCTTCTCTTTGATTTTCTCTCTTCCTCTTTTGTTGCATCCTCATAGCCTCTGAGTGCAGCAAATGGAGAGAATATCTTGGCCCTTTCCTTTCTCTCCATCCTCGGAAAGCTCTTGAGGGACTCTTCTGACCTGTATTCTCTTATATTTATTATGTCGTCAAAGCTCATGCGTTGTGGCCTCCTATCTGTCTATTTCTCTCAAGTGCGGTGGAGCCTTCCTCGAAGGCACTTGCCTTGACTATTGAGTTCTTTCCGAATGTTTTTTTTATATCGAGCATGGCTTTCTGAAGCTTCTTCTCCTTTTCTTCTCTTTCATTCTCTCCTAGAAGGTCTAGATATTGTTCCTGACCTTCCTCTATGAGATCTGATGCCGTTATATAGATCTTCCTTATTGTATATAGCCTATTCGCAATGTCATCAAAGATCTTCAGAGCAGCATCTTCTATTTGGCTGCCAATTGCGCTAGGATGCACAAGATGCATAGCACCATGAGCGCTCTTGGGAGCTCTTCTTCCATAGTAGTCTTCACCTATATCTCTAATAGCGATTCCTTTGTCTACATTCTCCTTGTCGTAGAATAGATAAAGTGAGATTGCTGAAGCCTCTGATCTCCTCTCTAGAAGCATGAATGATAGCTCCTCAGCCATCTCATGGACTATTAGCCGTGCATGCTCATAGTCATAGGGACATGAGAGTACTTGTCCATTTGATAGTGAGCTATCTTTAGGCTTATATGCCTTAATATCACTCATTAGCGTAGGCTCTTCGCCCCAGGCATGGTCTATTAGAATCTCAGCATCTACTCCGAACTCTCTGAATAGTAGGTAATCCTTAGTAAGTGAGAAGCGTGCAAGCTCTCCCATTGTGAATATCCTGTATTTTGCAAGCCTTGCTTCGATTCCAGGTCCAAGACGCCAGAAGTCTGTAAGTGGCTTATGATTCCATAGCGTCTCTCTATAAGACATAACATCCAGGCCTGCTATTCGTACGCCCCTGCTATCTGCCTTGACATGCTTTGCGATAATATCCATAGCGACCTTAGCAAGGTACATATTGCTTCCAATTCCTGCTGTTGCTGTTATACCTGTCTCATCTAGGACGCTTTCAATAAGCTTTCTTGCAAATTCCTCTGCGTTGAGATTATAGAGCTTCAGATAGTCTGTTGCGTCTATGAAGCATTCATCGATAGAGTAGATGTGGATATCATCAGGGGATATATACCTCAGATATATCGAGTAGATCCTTGATGAGTATTTTATATATAGCGCCATCCTAGGCTTTGCTGCTATATACTCAATCCTCTTTCCTGTTGTTCTCTTTATCTCGCGTATCCTCTCCTCAACCTCAAAAAGTCTTGCTCTGCCCTTTATTCCAAGTGCTTTTAGAGATGGAGATACCGCAAGGCATATAGTCTTCTCTGTCTTTGCTTTATCTGCAACTACCAGTCTTGCCTTGAGAGGGTCTAAGCCTCGCTCTACGCACTCAACTGATGCATAGAATGATTTAAGATCAATAGCGATGTAGATTCTCTCTCTATCCATAGACCTTAATCTAGCATTTTTATTGGGAAAACAAAAACTGGTATAGGTTTATAGACATTATTTTTGGTGTTATTATCAAGTCATGGAACAAAACATTCAGAATGAAAACTATCGAAGAATGACAGAGACACCAGTCTCCTCTCTTATTCCTCGGCTAGCTATACCTACCATAATATCAATGCTTGTCTCCTCCATATACAATATGGCAGATACATTCTTTGTATCCCAGCTTGGAACAAGCGCAAGCGGCGCTGTTGGAATAGTATTTTCGGTAATGGCTATCATACAGGCTATAGGCTTCACTATAGGTATGGGCAGCGGAATACTTACCAGTAAGGCTTTGGGGGCTAGAGATCATGAAGAGGCCGAGATTTTGGTATCATCTGCTTTCTTCTCCTCAATAGCGCTTGGCATCATCCTTGCTTTTGTTGGCATCCTGTTCAATGAGAGGATTATGACTGCACTTGGTGCAACTGCCACTATACTTCCATATGCAGAGGCATATTCAAGGTATATATTCCTCTCATGTCCTATAATGATTGGATCCTTTGTTATGAATAATATATTGAGAAGCGAAGGCAAGGCTCTCTATGCAATGATTGGAATAACGGCTGGAGGCCTTCTTAATATTGCACTTGATCCACTATTTATATTCACATTCGGCTTAGGTACTGCTGGTGCTGCTATTGCAACTGCAATAAGCCAATGCATTAGCTTCCTATTGCTTCTATCTGCCTTTTTAAGAGGCAAGAGCGATGCTGTTATGAGAATAGGTAAGGTGTCTAAATCAGGCGCTTTATATGGAAGAATACTCAAAACTGGACTTCCTTCTCTTGCGAGACAGGGGCTTGCAAGCATTGCGGCTATTCTTCTCAATGTTAACGCTGCAAGCTATGGCGATGCTGCAATTGCTGCTATGTCGATTGCTGGAAGGATATCCTTCTTTATATTTTCTGCTCTCTTAGGCTTTGGACAGGGCTTCCAGCCTGTTTCTGCATTCAATTGGGGTGCGAAACGCTATGAGCGAGTACATAAGGCTATGTCTTTTACAGCGCTTGTAGGAACCATAGGGATTACTGGCTTATCTCTAATATGCTTTATTTTCGCACCAGAGCTTGTAAGTGCATTCAGAAAGGATCCTGATGTTATAAGAATAGGTGTTGCAGCACTCAGGGCACAATGTCTATTGCTTCCATTGACTGGCATAAATGTTACGACTAATATGTCGCTTCAATCCACATCGCATGTTGCTGGTGCAACGTTCCTAGCACTATGCAGACAGGGAATATTCTTTATCCCTTTCATCATTATCCTTCCAAAGCTTATTGGTATTGTTGGCGTTGAAATAGCTCAGCCAGCAGCTGATTTCTTTACATTCATTTGCTCATTGGTATTCTTTATTAAATTCCAGAAAGAACTGAAAACTAGAATGGAGGAAATCTGTGAATAACTCATCATACGCTAAGGGCGTCTTCTATATACTCATATCTGCATTTGGATTTGCTTTGATGAATCTATGCGTGACTCTTGCAGGAGAGCTTCCATTGTTTCAGAAGGCTCTATTTCGAAATGCATTTGCAGCAATATTCTCTTTCGCTCTATTCATAAGAAGCGGTGAGAAGCTTGATTTGAAGAGAGATGATCTCATCCTTCTTCTCTTCAGATCGGTATTCGGCTCAATAGGCATATTCTCAAACTACTATGCACTTGATCATCTGCTCTTATCTGATGCATCAATGCTCAATAAGCTATCTCCATTCTTTACCTTGCTATTATCAGCAATTGTTCTTAAGGAGAAGACAAGCATAAAGCAATATATTCTATTGATTATCGCATTTATAGGCATGCTCTTTATTGTAAAGCCTTCGTTTGTGCTATCTGATAATATGACAGCAAGCTTAATTGGAGTTATGGGCGGGGCCGCAGCTGGTAGCGCATATACCTTTGTCAGAGCTCTTGGAAAGAGAGGCATGCCTGGCTCTCAGATAATATTCTTCTTCTCTCTGTTCTCGACCTTAGTGTGCATACCTTTTGTCATTAAGACACATGTGCCTATGACTCTATACCAGATTGGGATAATGCTGCTTGCATCGCTCTCTGCAACCATAGGCCAAGTCGGAATAACTGCAGCATATAAGGCTGCACCATCAAAGGAGATTTCAATCTTCGATTACTTCAACGTTGTATTTGCAGCTCTTTTAGGCTTCGTCTTCTTAAGGCAGATACCAGATATGTACTCAATGATAGGATATATAATCATATTCATAAGCGCATATCTGATGTTCTTATACAACAAGCGACACTAGATTATATCGATAAGGCAGCTTCTCATGACAGCGAAGGCTGCCTCTTCATTTTCCTTTGTTGTGCCTGCTGTTGCTCTTCTGTCTACCTTGATTATTGCATTTGGAAACAGCATTCTCAGCATCAATGCATTTGATACTACGCAAATATCTGCGCACAGCCCGCATACTTCAAGCTCATCAGGATCTGAGCCAAAGAATTCATATAAGGCTCTTTTTATCTTATTCTGCTCTTCAGGTGATGCCATGAAGTTGTTTTTCTCTATTATTTTAAGAAAATGACATGAGAGAAGCGCATCATCAAGCTCTGAGCCTCTTTCTCCTCTTATGCAATGTCTTGGAACTCTCTCTCCCTCTATATCCTCGAGATAGCTCTTTGGGTGAGTATCCTTAGTTGCGATTACTGGAAGCTCGTTGCTGTTGTATTCCTTTATCTTCTCAAGTACTACTGGTACTGTTGCCTTTGCATTCTCAGAGCCCAGTACTCCGCTTATGAAATCATTTTGCATATCTATTACTACAAGTGCTTTTTTTGCCATATGTTCTCCTAATACTACTCTATAGTAGCGCCAAAGCATTAAATTATCCAATAAATGTCACTCTTTGTTGTTTTTTCATTTTGGGTATTTTACAAACTCCTTATATTCATTAGCATGCTTAAGGGAGTTATAAATGTCTAATAACAATTCAGCTCTGAAATATGGGCCAAAGGACAAGCCACCAGTAAAAGAGTGGATTCCTTTATCAATCCAGCATGTATTTGCAATGTTTGGATCGACTATTCTCGTACCTATTCTCGTTGGACTTGAGCCAACAACCGCGCTATTTACAGCTGGTACTGGTACTCTTATCTACATATTGCTTACAAAGGCAATGGTTCCTGCATTCATTGGATCTTCATTTGCATTCATCACGCCTTTGATTGCGATATCATCACAATATGGATGGCCATATGCAATGGGTGGCGCATTCTGCTCTGGCTTATTGTATTGTCTTGTAGCCTTCATTATTTCACGAGTAGGCTCCGGATGGATCCATAGAGCGCTTCCTCCTGTAGTGATTGGATCTGTAATCATAGTAATAGGTCTTAATCTCGCACCGACTGCTATGAATATGGCTATGTATACAAATACCTCAGATACATCTACATATAGCCTGGTATATCTATCTATCGCTTTAGTTACGCTAGCTGTTACAGTAGTTGCCAATGTATTCTTCAAGGGCTTCTTCTCTGTAATTCCTATTCTCTTTGGCCTTGCTGCTGGATATATCTTCACTCTGGTTATGGGCATTTTCGTTCCAGCTTATGACATCATAAGCTTTGATGTGGTAAAGAATGCTGCATGGTTTGGCCTTCCATCCTTTGCACTTCCTAAGTTCTCTATAGTTCCTATCCTTACATTCATAATAGTATCCTTTGCGACTATATGTGAGCATCTTGGTGATACTCTTGTAATATCAAAGGTAGTAGGTGAGAACTTCTATGAGAATCCTGGCCTTAAAAGAACTCTCATGGGAGATGGCCTAGCAACAACCTGGGCATCCTTCTGGGGTGGTCCACCAAATACTACATATGGTGAGAATGTCGGTGTACTCGCTTTGACTGGGGTGTATAGTGTATGGGTAACTGGAGGTGCTGCTGTAATTTCAGTTCTTCTCTCTCTTGTTCCTAAATTCGGAGCTCTTATCCAGACAATACCTAATCCTGTACTTGGTGGCATTTCGATATTGCTATTCGGTGTAATTGCATCCTCTGGTCTCAGAACTCTTGTAGAGTCGGGTGTTGATTACCAGGATAAGAGAAACCTTACTATTTCCTCTATAATTCTTGTCCTAGGAATAGGAGGAGGCATATTGAAGTTCAATATAGGATCTTCTTTAGAGTTCTCTCTAGGCTCTGTAGCGCTTGCAACGCTAGTTGGAATAATACTCAATCTTATTATTCCAGATAAGAACAGCAAATAAGCAATTGGCTCGGGATTCCGGGCCTTTTCTTTTACATTTAATCCTCTTAAGTGCTAGAATAAATCCATGAAACTAACAGAAAGACAGCAAAGCATACTGGATGGAAAGGAAGGCGAGATCAAAGCCAAGATAATGAAGACTCTCATTATGTATGGTGAGACCTTTGGTGCCGATAGGATGGTTGATATAACAAGTGAATATGGTCACTTGGTTACAAGCTTTGGACTATCTGTAATGAAGCCTGTGTATGAGCTTATGGCAAAGCTTATAGAAGAGGGTGCAATATCTTCTCAAGGCTTTACAGTAGATCCAAGGCCGCTTGATCCAAAGATTCCAGCAAATCTTATTCAGAATATATTCTTCAAGGTAATGTATTCATCTCAAGGCTTATATGATAAGCAGCTTGTGTCACTTGGCATCAAGGATGAAGATAGCTATACATGCACTTGCTATATGAAGGAAGTCGGTAATATTCCTCATGAGGGGGACATTCTTTCTTGGGCTGAGAGCTCCGCAGTCGTATACGCTAACAGCGTGCTAGGAGCGAGATGCAACAGAAATAGCGGCATATTCGATCTCTTTGGCTCTATTGTTGGCGCGGTACCTTATTTCGGGCTATTGACAGATGAGGGCAGAAAGGCAGATTGGCTTATAGAGGTAAATACTTCAAAGAAGCCAGAGGCTCAGCTTTTGGGTTCTGCTATTGGAATGAAGGTCATGGAGGATGTTCCTTATGTTGTAGGCCTCGATAAGTACTTCAGCTCATTAGACGATGATGCTAAGTCTTATCTCAAGAACTTCGGTGCTGCTACAGCCTCAAATGGCGCAGTCGGACTCTATCATATTGAGAATCTGACACCGGAGGCTAAAAGAGAGGGCAGAAAGCTATTAAGAGCTGGCTATAAGACCTATGTCATAGATGATGCAGAACTAGATAGAGTTGAGAGGAGCTATCCTGTTATATGGAAGGATAAGGATGCAAAGCCTAAGCTTGCATTCATAGGCTGTCCCCATCTCTCTTTATCTGAGCTCTCATCTTGGGAAGAGAGAATCGATGAGGCTTTATCAAGGAAAGGCAGAAAGAAGGTTTCTATACCAACTGTAATTACTGCCGCTCCTGGTGTTGTAAAGGAGTTTTCCAAGACCGGACTTGATAAAGTGCTTGAAGAGCGTGGTGTGATAGTATCATCAATATGTCCTCTCATGTATATGAATAATCCTATGTGTGGCAAAATGCCGACTATTACTTCTTCAAATAAGCTGAGAACTTATACAAGCTCAAGGTACATGAG
>CAVHSB010000012.1:0-4118 GCA_963638635.1 Flexilinea sp. | reverse complement strand
ATGCTCTCTTGGAAGCGATCACAGGAGAATGATATGGAAAAGAAGGAATTTAAGGGAAGAGTGGTTATAAAGGGGAGTGCAAAGGCAGAGGCACTTGTAAGCCATAGCGGCTTTAATACATTGGCATCCTTTCAGCACGCCTTGATGTTTGGAGATAAGAAGGCTAAATGCTCTGACCAGAACAATGCCGATCTATACAATAAGGCGATGGCTGGAAAAGCGCTATGCATGCCTCAGACTATAGGAAGCACGACGGGAGGCCTCGTGCTCTATTGTGCCTCATCAATGAATAGACAGCCTGCATGCCTTCTGTTCTCAAAGGATATAGACAGCCTAGCTGCTGCTGGCGCAATACTTTCTGATGTGTGGACAGATTCTTCAATGCCAACGATTGATAGGCTTGGTGATGAGTTTTTAGCTTACGTTAAGGATGGAGACATGATAGAAGTCAATGATGATGGAGTTGTAATCGTTACTAGATAATAAAATAGGGGAGAGCCCCCTATTTTATCTATATTCTTGATGCTGCTTCGAAGGCGCCCCAGATAACTGATCTTAGGTTTCCGACCTTATCTGCATCTCCGATGATCTGGACTTTTCCCTTGCTATTAGACTGCAGTGGATTTGGAATATATCCAACGCTTGAAATAACGCTATCGCATTTGATTTCAAGCTCTGCGCCATCCTTTATGCATATGATAGAATCATCTCTGATCTCTTTAAGCGAGGTCTCAAGATATACAGGAGTCTTATTAAGCTTGAACCAATCTCTTAGGTATGAGCTGTTTGCAAGGCATACACCCTTTTGGCTGATAAGATCATCCTTCATCTCGATTATGATTGGCTTTTTACCGCTTAAGGCAAGCTCGTAGGCTATTTCAGAGCCAGTAAGGCCTCCTCCGATTATTGCGACTGTTTCGCCAATATCCTTCTTCTTTAGAAGATACTCTGTTGCCTCTATTGCTTTATCTGCACCTGGTATCTTCAAAAGTCTAGGCTTTGCGCCTGTTGCTATTATTACATTTGCACCACCAAAGGCCTCAGAATCTTCAATCCTGCTATTTAGGTGTATCTCAACATTGAGCTCTTTCATTTGATGCTCATACCACTTCAGCAAATCTCTTAGCTTACCTTTGTATGATTCTGCACTAGCTGCAATGAACGCACCTCCTAAACGGTCACTTGCTTCATATATGATTGGCTCATGGCCTCTCTCCTTGAGAACTCTAGCTGCCTCCATGCCAGCGATACCTCCACCTATTATTATGACCTTCTTGGATTTCTTTGCTTTGATTATACTATGCTTCTTCCATTGCATTGTCTCAGCGTTTACTGCACATCTTGCAAGATGGAGAGAATCTGAAAGATCCTGATCATTAGGTACACCCTTATAGTGACACATATTAAAGCATCCATTATGGCATAGAATGCAGGGCCTGATTTCTTCTGGTTTGTCATTTATGAGCTTTGTAACCCATTCCTGATCTGCAAGGAAGTTCCTTGCAAAGCCAGCACCATCTAGCCTTCCTTCTTTTATTGCCTCTGCTGCAACAAATGGATCAAGTCTGCCAGCTGCAACTACTGGGATATTGGTGAATTTCTTTATATGCTCTACGTCTTCAAGGTTGCAATTCTCCTTCATATAGATAGGAGGATGTGCCCAATACCAAGCATCATATGTGCCATTATCTGCATTGAGCATATCGTAGCCAGCCTCTTCAAGGTATTTTACTGCTTTCTCGGATTCAGCCATGTCACGGCCGGCCTCAATGTAATCCTCTCCTGGAAGAGCTCCTTCTCTGAAGCCCTTGGTCTTTGATACTACCGAGTAGCGCAAGGATACCGGAAACTCCTTGCCGCACTCTGCTTTTATGGCCTTTACGATATCTGTCGCGAATCTGTATCTGTTTTCAAATGATCCACCATATTTATCTGTTCTTTTGTTTACATATGGAAGAGTGAATTGATCTAGCAGGTAGCCCTCATGTACAGCATGTATCTCTATGCCATCTACGCCGGCATCCTGAAGAAGTATTGCCGAGCGTCTGAATGCATCTACATATTCTTCAATTTCTTCGATTGTAAGTGCTCTAGATGGGACCTTATCAGACCATCTGTTTGGAGAAGGACTTGCTGTTGCTGTAATCTTATCTAAATCCATAAATGGCTTAGAGAGCAATCTCAATGCCTTGTTTGTATATAGAGACTCCATCATGCTGCTTATGGTGAAGGATCTTCCAAAGCCAGCAGTAAGCTGTACAAATAGCTTAGCACCTGTCTTATGGAACTCCGGCATCCACTCTTTAAGATCCTTATACATCTTCTTGTTCTTATATAGCCATTGTCCGAACATCGGATTATAAACTGGCTGACAGCCTGGAAGCACAAGCCCTGCGTTGTTCTTAGCTACACGCATTATGAATTCTGCTCCATCCTTGTCGAAATGGTTCTTTTCCATCCATCCAAATAGATCTGTTCCACCCATGCTTGTCAGAACGATTCTGTTTTTTATCTCACATTCTCCAATCTTCCATGGAGTGAATAAGCTTTCCAATCTTTTGTCCATAAAGTTCTCCGATATCCATTATAACAAAAGGAGTTAAATTTGTATTAAAAAATTAAAGATGCATAAATATATGCCTAATCTAGAATAATAAATCTGGGTAATATGTTTGCTATATCATAACCTATCAAAATAGTATAGAATGCGCATATGAAAGTTTTTGTAGGTATGTCAGGGGGAATAGATTCCTCAGTAACAGCTGCTCTCTTAAAGGAGCAGGGCTATGATGTTGAAGGTATAACAATGCTTATCTGGAAGAAGGATTCTCCATATCCAGCACCTGTCAATTCAAACAGCTGCTATAATCCAGAGAAGGAAGAAGATATTGAAGCTATTAGAGAAATATGTCGCAAGATCGATATTCCATACCATACTGTGGATATCTCGGATGAATATGAAGAGACAGTACTCAATAACTTCAGACATGAGTATATGAATGGCAGAACTCCTAATCCTTGTATATGGTGCAACTCAAAGATAAAGTTCGGAGCTATGGTAAAGTGGACGAGAGCTCATTATGACTTTGACTATTTTGCAACAGGTCACTATGCGAGAATTGAGAAGGGTGAGAATGGTCGCTACCAGCTTTTAAAGGCCTATGACCTGAAAAAAGATCAATCGTATTTCCTCTCTCGTCTGAATCAGGATCAGCTTGCATCTACCTTGTTTCCGCTTGGATCCATGAAGAAGAGCGATGTAAGAAAGATTGATGAGCGCTATGGCTTCCATCTTCCAGGTGCTGATGAGAGCCAGGACTTCTATGGAGGAGATTATACAGATCTACTTGGCGTAAAGGATAAGGACGGTGATATTGTCCTTACCGACGGAACTGTTCTTGGTCATCATAAGGGCTTTTGGCACTATACAGTTGGCCAGAGAAAGGGACTTGGTGTTTCCTATAGTGAGCCTCTTTATGTAATATCTTTAGATTCTGATAGAAACAGAGTCGTAGTAGGTACTGAGGATAAGACACATCAGAATAGGGTGATAGTATCTAATACTGCATGGTGCGGCGAGACCGATTTTGAAAAGGATAAAATCTACTCAGCTAAGATCAGATCTACAAGTCCTGGAGTTGCTGCTCGTGCAGAGCGTACAGAGGAAGGATTTGTTCTTACATTCATCTCTTCTGTTAAGGCTGCTACACCAGGGCAGAGTGCTGTAGTATATGATGGGGATAGAGTAATAGCTTCAGGCATCATAGAGAGAGCCGAATAGCTGTTGTTGAGCAAGTTCATCTGATTTAGAATAAAAAATAATAAGGAGTATTATATGCGTGTCATAATTGAACCTGATTACAATGATTTATCAAGGTGGGCTGCCAGATATATTGCAAAGAGAATAAAGGAACATGAGAGAAGAGGTGAGGCTAGGCCTTTCATATTAGGCCTTCCAACTGGCTCTTCTCCTATTGGAACCTATAAAGAGCTTATAAGAATGAATAAGGAAGGCTACATATCATTTAAGAATGTAGTAACATTCAATATGGATGAGTATGTAGGGCTTCCTGAGGATCATCCTCAAAGCTATCATACCTTCATGAAAACCAACCTCT
>CAVHSB010000011.1:3560-23525 GCA_963638635.1 Flexilinea sp. | reverse complement strand
AAGCATTGTATATTCAGTGAAGTTGTTCAGCTTCGACTGAGTCTTAGCCTTAACGATTGGAAGAATGCCTGTCATATATGCGAGTGCTATGGCTGGAGATAATGTACGATTTTTAAATAGGCCATTTAAGAAATCCAGATAATCCTCAAACTCATTTTTATCTACCCTTTCCCTGACAAGCACATCATATTCATCAATGATTATTATAAATGGAATATTAGTTTTCTCATAAACCTTTAGAATATACTCTTCAACTGTTGTTAATCCATCAAAATCGATATTCTCAAAAGTAGCTTTAAAGTCCTCACATAACTTTCTAGTAAGTGATTTTACAATACCTTTATCATTATAATTAGAGTAAAAGGCTCCTAAATCAAAGGATATTACATTATATTTATTCAGATATGCTTTGTATGAGCTATCGTTTGCTATTTTAAGATTTTTGAATAGCACATCTGAATTACAGCCTATAGAGTAATAGGCTGTAATCATATCTTCGGCCATTGACTTACCAAAGCGACGAGGACGTGAGACGCAAATATATTTATTGTCTGTTCTCAATATGCTGTTTAAAAAAGAAATCATACCGGATTTATCAACATAAATCCTACTTCTAAGACATTCTTCAAAGTTGCTATATGATGGATTTATGTAAACTCCCATATAATCTCCCTTAAAGATAATATAATTGATATAGCTCTTTTCTCAAAGAGAATTAACATCCCTACAGCTCGTGGATTCTAGCAAGACCTCCCATGCTAGTCTCTCTATATAGACTTGGTAGTGCATGACCTGTTTCCATCATTACCTCAACTACATCATCAAAGGATATCTTATGTCTACCATCACCCATCAAAGCATAGGATGCATGATCAAGAGCTCTCATAGAAGCCATAGCATTACGCTCTATACAAGGTATCTGGACAAGTCCCATCAATGGATCGCAGGTAAGGCCAAGATGATGCTCAAGACCCATCTCTGCAGCATACTCTACCTGATATATTGTTCCACCAAGAAGCTGTGCAGCCGCAGCTCCTGCCATTGCACAAGCAACTCCTACCTCTCCCTGGCAACCTACCTCTGCACCGCTGATTGAGCCATTGGTCTTAACAACATTACCAACAACACCGGCTGTCAAAAGAGCCCTCTCTATTCGTATATCTGGAATCTTATATTCCTTCTTAAGATAGTAAAGAACGCCTGGAAGCACTCCGCAGCTACCACAGGTTGGAGCTGTAACAATCTTACCGCCTCCTGCATTCTCTTCAGATACGGCTAGAGCATATGAAAGACATACAGAGGTATTTCCCAAAGCTCCAGCAAAGTCCATAGATTTAGCGTGTGCCATACAAGCCTTTCTCTGAAGCTTAAGCCCTCCTGGTAGAACACCCTCGTTCTCAAGACCTCTCTTTACAGCAGCCTCCATAACTGACCATACCTCTTTCATATAATCTATGATTTCCTGGCCTTCGAATTTAATAGCTGCTTCCCAGATTTGTATTCCCTCGCTATCACAATACTTCAAGAGCTTATCCATTGTGCCTACTGTCTCATTTGGATAAACATCCTTAACATCTCCAGAAGCTTCACCCTCTTTAACGATTTTACCGCCACCGACTGAATAGTAGGTATCTGAAAGCTTCTCAGGCTCCTCTTCAATCAAGGTAAGCGCATTGGGATGAAAAGGCTTAAATCTATCAGGATACCATACGATATCTATATCGATGTCAGCTGCTGTAAAGACCTCTCTTATAGCCTTATCTGTAAGGTGTCCCTTACCTGTTGCTGCAAGAGATCCATATAATTCTGCTGTTACTTTCTCTGCTTCCTTGTGCTCTTTCAAAAACCTCTCAGAGGCTGCTCTTGGTCCCATTGTATGCGAAGAGGATGGACCATATCCAATCCTGTATAACTCTCTTAGTGATTCCATAGCTTAATGGTATGGCTTAAAAAATAAACATTCAATACCACTTTGGAATCTTTACCATAGACGAATAAGCCTCGCCCTTTTCCGTAATAATAAGAGAGAAGAATACACCTCTATCGAAGTTTGCCCAATAGTAAGACCCAGGAAAGAGCTTCATAGTCACGCTATCACCATTATTCTTTATAAAGAGATCCTCAGCACGAGGATTATCTCTGTACCAATACCCAGAGAGAAGCGAATCAAGCGTCAATGTGTATATCTTAGTATTCTTAAAGGAATGCTCTGAGACATTCTCTGCAAAAAGATCCTCTAAGAACAGCTCCTGATTTATTATCTCAAGATCTATTCCCATGCGCTCTATTCTCTCGTAGTTCAATTCACTTACAGCCTGCGGCATAAATGAGACCGCATTTATGAGCATATTTGCAAAGGTACCCTTCTCTCTATAGAGATTGACTTCATTTCCTGAAAGAGGCATATAAAAGCCACCAAGCGGAGCAAGACGCCCTATTGGAATAGCTATTATAGGCCTAAGTCCTCCATCCTTGATTGTAATCTGAACACTCTTAACATCTGCATCAAGGTTGAGCGTCTTTACCTCATCCCCATCAAAATACTTAAGAGTATAGTACATAGATCTTCCCTGAACCTCTTCCCAGACATGGTTATCCTTCAAATTGACAGTAATAGTCTTAGGAAGAGACATGGAGCACGAAGTCATGAAAATTAAGATAGCAAGTATGATGATCATACTATATATATCTAATTATCTTTGTTTTTTGCTGCTTTTCGCTTGTTTTTGAGGAATTCAGACCTAAAAGAGAGAAGAATATCTGTTACCCTCTCAGATTTATAATCTGCATAAGTCCAGCTAAATGCTTGATACCCATGATTCTGATAAATGAGAGTCAGCTCTGCATATAGCTTCTCGCCAATAGCTATTCTATGGCTTCTGTTCTTAGTTGTAGCAAGTATGAGATTAGAGTCGCTGAGAGTACCTGGATCTAGATTTATCTTACGCCCGACTTCATCTCTGTACCTATTCTCAATCTCGTTTGTCCTTGTCTTTATAAAAGCAAGCTGATCTGGTTTTATAAGCCTCTCAAATCGTATGAAGAAGCGCATTATGTTATCTCCCATCTCTGGAACATAATAGTCAGTAAAGGAGAATGGAAAAGGCTCTGTAACTTCAGCTATTGGCCCAAACTCAGCTTCAAGCTCGCTTTTAAGTGCTTCAGGAAAGCCCTTTACGGAAAGGACTCCCATTATAAGCATCACATCTTCATATCCCTTAGCAATCATCAAAGCACCGTCTTATAGGTTCCTAGAACTCTGAATGAGGTTGCAATCTCTTTAGCTTCATTTATTGCTTTTTCAAATTCTTTTGAATTCTCTATCTTTACTTCTACAAAGAAGTTATATTCCCATGGCTTACCAGGTATAGGACGAGACTCTAGCTTTTGCATATTGAGATTGTTTTGATATAGGACATCAAGAACCCTCATAAGAGAACCAGGCTCATCGCTTACAGAGAATGATATAGCAGCTTTATCTACTCCTAGATCTCCCTTATAATCTGCTGCATTCTCTTCTCTTGAGATTATATAGAATCTTGTGAAGTTTGATGGATTAGTCTCAATACCCTCTTTAAGAATCTCCATGCCATAATAATTAGCAGCAGGCTCCCCTGCAATAGCTGCTGCCTTCATATCCTTTTGCTCTTTTATATACTCAACAGCTCCTGCTGTATCATAAAATGACATAGCCTCAGCATTCTTCAGCTCACTGGAGATGAACTCCTTGCATTGTGCTAGGCCCTGTGGATGAGAATAGACTCTCTTAATATCGCTAAGCTTAGTACCAGGATTGACAATAAGATTATGTACTACCCTTATTTTCTGCTCTCCTGCAACAGTAAGCTCTGGATGTATATTCAAAAGATCTAGTGTATCGAAGATTGTTCCACCTAATGTATTCTCAACCGGAAGTACTCCAAACTTAGCCTTTCCTATAGAAATAGCATCAAAGGCTTCCTTGAAGGTATGGCATGGAAGAACCTTAACATCCTCATCAAAGCTTCTTCTAACAGCAAGCTCTGAATAAGCACCTCTCTCTCCCTGAAATGCTACTACAAGCTCATTTGAAGACACTTTCTTCTCTTCATTATTCGATGCATTGCTCTTCTTATGTCTAGGTACCCTTTCAACGCTCTTACCAACAACAGGAGCCAGCGCCTCAATATCTCTTACAAGCTTCTCAAATTGCTCTGGGTATAGTGATTGTGGACCATCAGAGAGCGCCTTGTCTGGATGATTATGAACTTCAACTATAAGACCGCTTGCACCACCTGCAACCAAAGAAAGAGCCATTGGGCTTACCATATCTCTGATACCAGTTGCATGGGATGGATCTCCTATGACTGGAAGATGTGATAGCCTCTGGACAACAGGAATAGCAGAGCAATCTAGAGTATTTCTTGTAGCCTTCTCAAAGGTTCTTATACCTCTTTCGCATAGCACTACCTGATCTGTGCCATTTGCCATCAAATACTCTGCAGCCATAAGCCACTCCTCGATAGTCGCAGCAAGACCCCTCTTTAAAAGAACAGGCATACCAGTCTTACCAACAGCCTTCAAAAGCTCGAAGTTCTGCATATTTCTAGCGCCAATCTGGAACATATCGATATAACTAGCCATCATCTCTACATCCATTGGGGAAACAACCTCTGTAGTAACAGGCATCTCAAATTCATCACCTGCTCGTCTTAATAGCTTAAGACCTTCCTCTCCAAGTCCCTGAAAAGAATATGGAGAGGTTCTCGGCTTGAATGCTCCGCCTCTTAAGATAACGGCACCAGCATCTCTGACGCTCTCAGCTATGCTCATAATCTGGTCATAGCTCTCAACTGCGCAAGGTCCTGCCATTATACATACTCTATTTCCACCTATCTTAACCTTACCGACAGATACGATAGTGTCCTCTTTCTTGAACTCACGTGATGCCATTTTATATGGCTTTGAGATAGGAACTACGCTTTCAACGCCAGGAAGGAGCTCAACAGCTCTTGGATCTATATGCTGTGTACCTACAGCACCGAGTACTGTATCATGTTCACCGACAACTTCTTTTACTATGAAACCTTTTTCTTGGAGAAATGATTTTACTTTATCTTTTTCCTGGGCTGTTATACCCTTTTTTAGGATTACAATCATAAGCTAACGCTATAATTTTCAAGGGAATTGGTCAATGCAAACAAGTTATCTAGATAACATCTTCTCTCTCTTTAGCACTGTATTGGAGAGAGAAGGAGCTCCGCTTCCTTCTGTATCATTGATTGCAGAGGAAGATAATGATCCTTATAGAATACTTACCTCCACAATCATCTCTCTAAGAACTAAAGACAAGGTCACCTTATCATCATCAAAAGCATTATTTGAAAAAGCTAAAAGCTTTGAAGAGCTATATAGCTTAGACGAGGAAGAGCTTACAAATGCGATAAAGCCTGCTGGATTCTATAAAAGAAAGGCTGCTGAGCTTAAGAAGATTTCTAAGATAGTCCTAGAGAAATATGATGGAAAGCTTCCCTGTGACCTAGATAAATTGATGGAGCTTCCTGGGGTTGGTATCAAAACAGCATCACTAGTTCTTAATCTTGGTTTCAATGTTGATGCAATATGCGTTGATTGCCATGTTCATGAAATTGTAAACAGGATGGGATGGGTAAGCACAAAAAGTGCCGAAGAAACAGAGAAGGAGCTCAGAAAAATATTGCCCCAGCGCTTCTGGATACCTCTCAATGAGCTACTAGTACGCTATGGACAATATATATGTCTTCCCTCATCACCCTATTGCTCCAAGTGTCCTATAAATGATGAATGCAGGAAGATAGGAGTTGCAAAATATAGGTAGTTATTTCTTCTTTGCTATGCCCTTTATAGCAGGAAGAGATACATCAACCACACAAGAGAGTATTAAGATATGGTAGATAAATGTCTCTATCCAATTGAACCACTCAGAGCCTGATGTATGCTTAAAGCCATATACAAAGTCAGATAGTACGATAACAGCAATCCATACAATCAATATTACGAGCATTGAGAGCTTTGTGAACTTATCTGAAATACCCTTGAAGAACATAGGAACTATAAGAAGCAGACCTGAAAGCATTATTACAATGCCAAGAAGAATAGACCATACCTCATCAAGGTCTCTGAAAAGACCTGTATCTGAGCCCAAATCAGCGATTCCTTCTACGCCAATACATACAAATAGAATTCCAACAAGCACACGCATAAGAGCAGATGTATCAATTCTTGTTTTTCCTGCCATTATTGAATCCTCCTAAAAAAACTAATAGAGTTTAAGCTATGATAAAGCTTTTAGTATTTTTAGGAAATCCTGGCAAAGAATATGAGAAAACAAGGCACAACGCAGGCTTTTTAGCATGCTCTCATCTGTTCCCAGATGCCCGCTATTCAGTAAAGTTCCACTCTTCTTATGCAGAAGAGAGAGGCTATAAGATATTGAAGCCTGTTACTTATATGAACTTATCAGGGACTGCAGTATCTGAAGCAGCAGCCTTCTACAAGCTAAAAGCAGATGAGATAGCTGTAATACACGATGATTTAGAGCTTGATAAAAGTATAATAAAGCTTCAAAAGGGCGGAGGGCTTCAAGGGCACAATGGCCTTAGATCAATCAAAGAACGTATTGGCTCTGCTGACTTCTATAGAATAAGAATAGGCATTGGAAGACCAAAAAACGGAGATGTACGCTTATACGTCACATCCCCATTTACAAAAGATGAGATGATAGATCTGGAGAATGCATTCTCCTGTGATTTAGATAGAATCTTCTCTCATCGAGATATCACAGAAGCACTCTAAAGACCGAGTCTCTTCTGATATCTCATAAGGTTATCTATTGTGAGTGCCATATCGCTCTTAGCGCGAGGTCTTTGCTCCTTATAAGGCAGAGCTACTCTGTTGATTGAGAATATTGCACTTACACCCTCTGTATAGGCATTCTCAATATTGTCACCAATATCTCCAACTACAGCTATGACCTTTACATTCTTCTTCTTAGCTTCTCTTGCAACACCAATTACAACCTTGCCTCTCAAGGACTGTCCATCTATCTTGCCTTCACCTGTATATACATAATCAGCACCATCGAGAAGCTTATCAAAATGAACTGTCTCCAAAACGGTCTCTATACCCATCTGAAGGTTAGAGCCAAAGAATGCTCTCATTCCGCCACCCATACCGCCAGCAGCGCCAGAGCCTGGAATGCTTTGAACATCTACGTCTAGATTATTCTCAATTACAGCAGCAAGCTTCTTCATCTTCTCATCAAGGTCCTTGACCATAGCTGGATCTGCACCCTTCTGAGGACCATATATAGCAGCAGCCCCTTCAGGTCCATAGAATGGATTATCGATATCACACATGGTAGTGATAGGAATCTTCTTAAGGCTCTCATCCATTGTTGATAGATCTATTCTTGCAACCTTATCTAGTGTACCGCCAACTGGAATGAACTTATTCCCCTCCTTATCGAGGAAAGAAACACCAACAGCTGAAGCAAGACCACAGGCTGCATCGTTAGTCGCGGAACCTCCAAGTCCAATTATGATTCTGCTGACACCTCTTTTAGCTGCATCCAATAAGAGCTCTCCAACACCATAGGTTGTTGTCTTAGATGGATCCTTTCTATCGCCTACCATAGGAAGAGCAGCTGCAGCCGCCATCTCCAATACAGCAATATTGCCAGGAAGAATACCATAGTAGCCTTTTACCTTCTCTCCAAAATAAGGACCTGTAACCTCTTTGTATATCTTCTCTCCACCTACAGCTTCAAGAAATGCGTCAACACTACCCTCTCCTCCATCAGCTACAGGAATAGAGATAGCTTCGCACTCGGGATAGTACTTAAGAATATTCTCTTTCATGATATTGCACACTTCCTGAGAAGACATAGTTCCTTTGAATGAATCTGGGATAAGAATTACTTTATTCACATTAACCTCCTTAGAGAAAAGAAGCGGAGATTAACTCCGCCTCCATTTAGAATATAACAGATTAAATCAGATTAAGAATAGAGAAAGAATCCAGACGAAGATAATTCCTACTACACCCATGATACCTGTCATAGCTGATTGTGTCTTGTATCCATCTTCCATCTTAAGCTGTCCGAAGTTTGTAACAACCCAGAAGTAAGAATCGTTAGCATGAGATACAGTCATTGCTCCTGCTGCTATAGCCATTACTGTAAGTACGCCTGCAAGAGGAGTATTAAGGCCAAGAAGGTTCATCATAGATCCCTTATCTGTAATAGCACCCATGATACCTGCTGTTGTTGTAAGAGCTACAGTTGAAGAACCCTGTGCTGTCTTAAGAACCGCAGAAATGATGAATGGGAAGAAGATACCGATCTTAGCAAGCACTGCTGCGTGTTCCTGCATATAGCCTACGAAACCAGCCTCAGAGATTACCTTACCAAGTACGCCACCAGCTGCTGTTACGAATAGGATAGGACCAACGACCTTGAGTGTATCGTTTGTAATATCATAGAAGATTGATAGCTTGTCTGTAACAGCTGCGAGTATTACAGCAAATATAACACCAACAGCTAGAGCGATAACTGGCTGACCGAAGAAGTATAGAAGAGTTGAAACAGCTCCTGTCCATCCAGCCATTGAAGAGATTGAACCAAGTGCCATGCAAATGATTGGAACGATGATTGGAGCGATAGATAAGAAGCCGTTAGGAAGCTTACCGAAGGACTTCAATAGCTCATCATAAGACATTTCATTCTCATCTACGTTAGCAGGATCGATATTTACCTTCTTAGAAATATACTTAGCATAGAAGTATGCAGCAATAAGACAAGGAATAGAAACAAGAGCACCAATTCCCATAACCATCAAGAGATGATCACCTACTCCGATTGTGCCTGCAGCAGCAATAGGACCTGGTGTTGGTGGAATGAATACATGGGCAGTATATAGACCAGCTGATAGACATACTGTCATTGCAACTGGAGAGCAATTAGTCTTCTTTACAAGAGCTCTTCTGATAGGATCGAGAATAACGAAGCCTGAGTCACAGAATACAGGAATAGATACAATCCAACCCATGATCTCAATTGCGATATCTGGATGTTTAGGACCAATAACCTTTACAACCATCTCAGCAAGCTTCAATGCGCCACCTGTCTTTTCAAGAACAGTTCCTATGAGAGCGCCAAGGATAATAACAATACCGATTGATGAGAATGTACCGGAGAAGCCAGCACCTATCATAGAAGGAATCTTCTTAAGCGGGATTCCAACAACGATAGCGAGCAGGAGCGAAACTCCCATCAAGGCTAAGAATGGATGAATCTTAAGCTTTGAAATCGATACTATTATCAAAACAATAGCAACAAGCAATGCAATAATCAGTCCAATACCTGACATATAGCAATACCTCCTTTTGTTGACTTTCTAATTACAATTATGAATAGCTAATTTTCAAAATAAAGAAAAAATTATCGATTTTACGAAGATTTTACTTTTTGATTTAGACAATGAAAAAGGAAAGGTAAATATAATTACGGTTTTTTGATATTTGTCGTGATTATTATATGCTAAACTATTGTTAACATACTGAAAATGTAAGCATAGGACCTTAGACGATGGAAAATAGAGACTTACGAATTGCAAAACAAATAAGAGAGCAAGTCAAATTCATAAAGCCACTTTTCTCAACACAGAATGGTGTTTCTTCTTTTTATAGAGAAGCCTCTGAATTTGCTTATATATATAATGAACATGCTAAGGAGTCTGGTAATCCCGGCTACTTATCTGCTGCAAAGCTCAATGCAACAGCAGTACTACATTTGATATATCAATCGATACTCTCCTTTTATATATCTGATGGCCAAAGCGATTTCTTCTCAAGAAGAGTAAAGCCTATAAATGAAAATGAGGATTTGAGGAAAGCCTTAGAGTTCTTCAGCAATAACTATCCTTCTATTGTTCTGAAGAATGATAAAGTAAGAGGAATAAATGAAGAGATAGAGGACATGCGAGGCTACTTCATATTCCAGGTTATGCTTAATAATCCTGCATTGATAAGTGCTGCTAAGCCTCTTATAACTCCAGATAACCTAGAGCTACCAAGAAGCTTCAAAGCGCTATCATCTATTCTTTCATCGTATGAAAAAGATGATCTTAGAAATGGTGAGCCTAATACAGATGATATCTTCACTCTCCTCTCTCTTCCTGCTCGTCTATATCCAGATTCACTTGAAAGCCAGATAAAGTACATTTTGAGAGAATGGTCATTCATGCTTCCTTTGGACCTAAAGAGACTTCTAGAAAACTCCCTGGACTTCATAAAGGAGGAAGAAAAGGATCATGGCTTTGGAGGAGCTCCTGGACCAATGCCAGTTACTGACTACTCAGAAGAGGCTTATGAATACGAGGCCTTCTCCTTGGATTCCAATTGGATGCCCAGAGTAGTAATGATTGCAAAATCAACCTTAGTATGGCTTGATCAGCTATCTAAGAAATATAAGAGATCTATTACTAGACTTGATCAGATTCCTGATGAGGAGCTTGATTTATTGAAGGAAAGAGGCTTCACAGCTCTTTGGCTTATAGGTCTATGGCAGAGATCAGAGGCCTCTAAGACTATCAAGCATCTATGTGGCAATCCAGAGGCTGAGGCATCTGCATATTCACTTAAGGATTATGATATTTCATCAAGCATTGGAGGCTGGGAGGCCCTCGATAATCTCAGAGAGAGAGCTAATGCACGAGGAATAAGGCTTGCCTCCGATATGGTTCCTAACCATACTGGACTTGATGGCAATTGGGTATATGAGCACCCTGATTATTATATTAGCCAGAACTACTCTCCGTTCCCATCATATACTTACAATGGACCAGATTTATCTAATAATCCAAATTTTGAGATTAAGCTCGAAGATCACTACTACGATAGAACAGATGCAGCTGTTACCTTCAGATTAACAGATAAAAGAAGCGGTCAAGTAAGATACGTATTCCATGGTAACGATGGCACTACGATGCCTTGGAATGACACTGCACAGCTGGATTTCTTGAATCCAACAACAAGAGAAGCAGTCATTGAAAAGATTATACATGTTGCAAAGTGCTTCCCGATTATAAGATTCGATGCAGCTATGACTCTCGCTAAACGCCACATTGAAAGACTTTGGTATCCAAAGCCAGGTACAGGTGGCGATATTGCAGGCAGAGCAGAGCATTCACTTTCTGTTCAGGAATTCAACAGAAGAATACCAGAAGAATTCTGGAGAGAGGTAGTAGATAGAATTGCGAAGGAGGTTCCAGATACACTTCTTCTTGCAGAGGCATTCTGGATGATGGAAGGCTACTTTGTAAGAACACTCGGAATGCATAGAGTATATAACTCTGCGTTCATGAACATGCTTAAGAACCAAGAGAATCAGAAATACAGACAATCTATAAAGAATACTCTTGAGTTTGAGCCAGAGATACTGAAGCGCTATGTAAACTTCATGAATAACCCAGACGAAGATACTGCCATTGCACAATTCGGAGATGGAGACAGATACTTCAGCATTGCAACTATCCTCGCAACCCTACCAGGCCTTCCAATGATAGGCCATGGCCAGATTGAGGGCTACAGAGAAAAGTATGGAATGGAATATAGCAAGGCATACTATGACGAGAAGCCTGACGAGAGATTGATATCTGAGCATTATAGAAGAATATTCCCTCTTTTCAGGAAGCGTTATCTGTTCTCAGGCGTCGAGCACTTCAATCTATATGATTGCATGAATAACGGACATGTACAGGAGGCTGTATTTGCATATGTCAATGGCTCTGGAAACGAGAGAAACCTCGTTATAGTCAATAATCAATATGAAAGAAGCTCTGGCGTAATCAATAAAAGTGCAAGCAAGATTACCAGAAAGGGAGATGAAAAGCATTTAGAGTGCATTAGTCTTGCAGAGAATCTCTCATTGCACTTCTCTGCTAAGAACTATGTAATCTTTGACTCCTTCACAGACGGACTTTCTTATATATATCCATCAATGAATATATTCGACTATGGTTTTGATTTCTCCTTAAATGGATACGAATCCAAGGTTTATTGGAATATAAGAGAAGTTGAAGATACAGATGGAATCTATGAAAAGCTCTATTCAATCTATAAAGACAAAGGCATCAAGAACATAAATAAATCTATAATGCTCCTAAAGCTTTCGCCTATATATAAGATTATGGAGCCTCTTAGACGTCCAGAGTTCTTGAAGCTTATCGATAATATCGTAAAGGGCAGATCCTCAAGAGAGGAGGAGAGATCTTCTCTTCTAACTCTTGCAGAGGTCTATACAACACTATATGAGTGCTATCCAAAGCTGGAAGAGAGTGCGAAGGGCCTCTTGGATAATCCTCCTTATGATGTTAATCCAACTCCTATTGTAAATATAATCAAACAAACAGCTAAATTCTTCTCAGATAAAGGCAGCAGGGCTATGAGAAGCTGGTCCAGCGTTGACGAATCCATCTCTGTTATATTCGCTATTGCCTTGACTGTTCTGCCTTTTGCTAAAGATATGGATATAAGAAGCACTATGGAGCTTTCAGACATTCTTCTAATGAGTGAATTCTTTGAAAAAACGATGAGAAGTGCGGGCTTCTATAAAGAAGATGAGATGAGAGCTTTGGCACATGAGGGTGCACTATTGCTCTCTTCATATAATCTTTCACTCAATAGTCCAGACAATCTATTGAGAGCTGTACTCAATGACAGCGGAGTCATGAACTTAACAAAGTGCAATGAATACAGAGGTGAAATCTGGTTCAATAAAGAGAGAATGCAGAAGACAATCCTGATTACTTCCTTTGCTAAAGCAGTAGCTTATAAAGACAAATGTGAAGCTCTTGATGAGGAGATAAACTATCTTCTAGACAAAGAAATAAAGAGCGGTTATAAGCTAAATATACTATTGGCCAAGAATAGCGCGGATTGACTACAATTTTGAAGGTGTTTAGAATTTAAAACTATGAAAACTTGGATAACTTACTTAGCATCTGTTTTGATGGGTTTTGCTTCCTGTATAATATTCGGAGACTCAACGGTTGCAACAGGAATCTTCTCATCAATAACTACTTTCTTAATCAACCTTGGAATATTCCTTTTCATTCCATTGTCTGTAATTACATTTGCATCAGGCATTGCTTCATTAAGAAAAGACAAGTTAGGAGCTAAGATAACTGTAGTTGCTGTAGTATGGGCAATTGTTTCGACCTTGGTCCTATCTATAATTGCAGCAATTGCATTTTACTTCATACCAGTTAAGTTCCCAGTATCTTCATCTGCAGGATCAGATGCTTCCATATTTGCAACAATCTTCAATAATGCAGCTTCTCATGCAATAAGTGGACTATATCCATCTAATCCATTCCTTACACTAGCAACAACATCCTATTACATCATTCCACTTCTTATAATCTCATGGATTCTTGGTATTTCATTAAAGCCTAATGCAGATACTATTAGACCAGCTTATACCGTAATGAATTCATTTGCTGAAGTTATGTATAGGATAATCAGAACTGTATCTGCCTATGGTTTTCTATTGGTATATACAGGCTCTTCTTACTTATTCCTAGCCTTATACCAAGAAAAGACTATCTTAGTAAGTCCAGCGTTCGTTAAACTATTCCTAGCGGCATCTCTTGTAGCTGTTTTTGTAGTTCTTCCTCTTCTCTATGCTATATTCACAGGCTTTAAGAGAAATCCATATTGGGTACTTGGAAGATCCTTCTCAGCTATAGTTTCAGGCTTATTCACAGGAAATATTCTAGCATCATCTCTAATAAGTGAGGGCGTCAGCAGACAGAACCTCGGAGTCCAGAAGAGAGTCGTAAGCACAGCAACTCCTTTGTTCATCTTAGTTGGAAGAGGCGGTACAGCATTGATCTCTACTCTATCAGTTCTTGCATTGCTTAAAGCTGTTGGTGCTGAGATGAGTCTAACAAGCACTGTTTTGATTGCATTAGCTCTTTCTTTGACATCGCTGCTATCTTCAATAGCATCTGGATATGAGCTATTGATTGTTATCTATGGTGCATTGAAGCTTATGAATATAAACCTATATGGAGCAGAAGCAACACTTATTGCACTTCTTCCATTGCTATCTGGCATTGCTATTGCACTTGATGTTGCAATCTGCCATTTCGGTAACGCTATCGTAGCTTATGCAACAAGAACAGATGTTAAAATTCCTTATAGAGATACATTGTGACAAAGAAGAATCTTGCTCCCACACTCCAATTGATAGCACAGGGTCTTATTACAGCGCTCTATGTTATGATGACTATACATGTTTCAATTTATGAGTTTGCTAGAAATGGACTTATAGCCTTTTCAACAATGTCTTTCTTTCTGTCTTTTCTTGTTATTCTGGTATCTTCAATTGTTCCACCGATTGTTCTCAGAATAAGAAGAAAGCTTCATAGCGAAGATGGTGAGGTATTCCCGGTATTATTTCTAATACTCTCAATAGAGGCTTCCTTGATTGTTCCTATTTATGTGAACTTCACAGGCTTCTATATGATTCCACCAGAGATATTGATAATCATTGAGAGGTTCTCAATTCTTGCAACAGCATCAATGTTCCTGCTTGCATCTCTTGAATACTACGGCTTCCAGAATGCTAAATTGAATCTTTATACATTATATATTCTTCTTGCTTGTCTTATTGTATCGATGCTTGCTCCATTTAATACAAACAGAGGCTTTATTGATATATATAATGCATATGCAGATGCATATATATTATTTGGAACCTTTCTTCTCTATATTGCATCAGCACTTACCTTCGTTATTTCTGCAATCAATGAAAAGACAAATAGCAACATAAGACGATGTACAGCCTTTCTATTTATGATTCTAGGAATGATACTAGCACTCGTTAATAATAAATTCGTAGCGATTGCTGCTTCTATCTCATACATAATAGGCATAGTGCTCCTATGCTATAACACCAGAGATAGCTTCTAGGTTGAAGTAATATACAGTATTTCTTTCATCTATCTTAATAGAGAAAGTAAGAAATATGCATTAATTCATTCTTTTCAAATAACCTTTGATTACGCTATTGAACTATGATTTTCTAATATGACAAATTTGAAACTATTATCTATACCTAATAATATGGTAATATCCAAGAAAGGAATCAGAATATGAAGTATTGTAGAGATTGTGGTGCAGAGATATTAGATAACGCTGAGATTTGTCCAAAGTGCGGATGCAGACAAATGCCTCCGACAAAGACATGTGATCCTAATACAAGCTCAAAGAGCAGACTTACAGCTCTTCTTTTATGCATATTCCTAGGAGGCATTGGAATACACCGCTTCTATGTTGGCAGAACAGGATCTGCTATTGCTATGATATTCCTTGGTTGGCTTACTCTTGGCATCTGGCCTTTAATTGATTTGATTCTTATAGCTACAGGCTCTTTCAAGGATGGAGATGGAAAGCTGATAACAGAGTGGAATGATTGATTAATAATAGCTTTTATAAAGTAATAGAAAACGAGCCTAAACAAATATTGTATGGCTCGTTTTTGTTATCTTTACTTTAACTTGATTACTTCAAGTTGATTACTGACTTATCATAATCAGCTGGAGCATCAAAGCCTAGGAAGTTCATGCAAGTAGCAGCTAGAGATGAGATTCCAAGTCCTGTATTGAGGTCCTTAGAGTATTCACCTTTGTACTCTGGGTCTACTACGATACATGGAACAGGGTTAAGAGAGTGTGATGTCTTAGCCTTTGGATCACCGTTAGACTTAAGTTTCACTGATCCATCCTTACCATGCTCATACATATCATCTGCATTACCATGATCTGCTGTAATGATCATAACGCCACCAGCCTTCTCAATAGCTTCTCTGAGTCTACCAATCTGTAGGTCCATAGCTTCCATTGAGCAAACAACTGCTTCAAATACGCCTGTATGTCCAACCATATCACCATTTGGATAGTTGAGCTTTATGAAATCCCACTTACCGCTCTCAATCTCAGCTATTACTCTATCTGTAATCTCTGCACACTTCATCCAAGGTCTCTGCTCAAATGGTACGATATCTGATGGAACCTCAACATATTCTTCTAGCTTCTCATCAAACTTACCAGATCTATTACCATTGAAGAAGTAGGTAACATGGCCGAACTTCTGAGTCTCTGAAATTGAGAACTGCTTAATATTTGATGCACAAAGATATTCTGCAAGAGTTCTATCAATAGATGGAGGGGAAACAAGGAATTGATGAGGGATATGAAGATCGCCATC
Organism: Flexilinea sp.; assembly: GCA_963638635.1. Taxonomy (GTDB): domain Bacteria; phylum Spirochaetota; class Spirochaetia; order Sphaerochaetales; family Sphaerochaetaceae; genus Ornithospirochaeta. The sequence goes on along the minus strand of CAVHSB010000011.1, from coordinate 7,235 downwards.
ATATTCCATCATTCCAGCATACTCTACCTTAGGATGTCTCTTTCTATCAAACTCTGTAAGATTCTCAGCTTCAAATGCCTTAGTAATCTCTAGAGCTCTATCACCTCTGAAGTTGAAGAGGATTACAGAATCATTATCTTCGATAGTTCCAACTGGCTTACCATTCTCTGCAACTACGAAAGGAGGTAGATCCTGGTCTATTGCACCAGTCTCAGCACGTAGAGTTGTAATAGCATCATGAGCACTAGCAAACTGTCTGCCCTCTCCTAGTACATGAGTCTCCCAGCCCTTCTTTACCATGTCCCAGTTAGCATTGTAACGGTCCATTGTAATAACCATTCTTCCACCACCTGATGCAATTTTTGCATCAAAGCTTCCATCACTTGATAGCTCTTTAAGGAAGACAGCAAATGGATCAAAGTAATCTAAGGCAGACATCTCACCTACATCTCTACCATCAAGAAGGGCATGTACTCTTACCTTCTTAACACCCTCAGCTTTAGCTTCAACAATCATCTTCTTAAGATTATCTATATGGGAGTGTACATTACCATCAGATAAAAGACCGATGAAATGTAGTGTAGTATTATTGTCTTTAACATTCTTAACAAGCTTCTGCCATGCTGGGCCTTTGAACATCTCACCACTGTTGATTGAGTTAGCTACAAGCTTAGCACCCTGTGAGAATACCCTTCCACAGCCCATTGCATTATGGCCAACCTCACTGTTACCCATATCTGCATCACTTGGAAGACCTACAGCAAGTCCATGAGCCTTAAGCTTTGTCCATGGATAGTCTGCATAGAGCTTATCGAGGTTCTTTGTCATAGCACTAGCTACAGCATCTCCATCCTTATACTTACCAAAACCAACACCATCCATAATGACTAGCATTACAGGACCACGGCGATTGATTTTTCCATTCTTTACCAAAGGATCAACCATATAATCAATTCTCCTTAATCGACATAAATATATAAATTATCTTGAAATAGGGCTAGTAGCCTCATCAAGCCAGATCTTTGCTTCATTTGAAACATAATCATAAATCTGATCATGAACCCACTTATGATAGAGATTGATACGCTCTATTTCAGAATCTGATAGATAGCGTACATCTATAAGTCTTTTCTCATATGGAACAACAGATAGCGTCTCAAATGAATAGAATTGACCAAATTCAGTCTTAACATCATTCTGAACTGCTACTAGGTTCTCTATTCTTATTCCATGTCTTCCTTCTTTGTATAGGCCTGGCTCATCAGAAATAACCATACCAGGAAGAAGTGCAACATCAATAAGCTTTGAAGATATTCTCATTGGGCCTTCATGAACATTCAAGCGACATCCGACGCCATGCCCTGTTCCATGGTAGTAAGACATACCAGCCTGCCATAGATATTGCTTGGCAAGAATATCTAGCTGGACACCGGTAGTTCCAGCAATAAAGCGCTGACTTGCTAGAGCTAAATGTCCTTTTAATACTAATGTATAGTCTTTCTTTTCTTCCTCTGTTGCTTCAAGGCCAAATAAAAGAGTTCTAGTAAGATCTGTCATGCCAAACTCAAATTGAGAGCCTGTGTCAAGTACGAGAAGTCCTTCCTGATCTATAGCCTTGTTAGACTTCTCACTAGCGCTATAGTGGCACATCGCACCATGTTCTCTAAAGCCTGAAATAGGAGCGAAGGATGGTCCAAGATAGCCTTCCATCTTCTCTCTTTCCTTTTCAAAGCGCTCTGCAATCTCCATCTCAGAGTAGCGACCTGCTCTATCAAGCTTAGCCATGAAATTAGCAAATGCTATACCATCTAAGAAATGAGCTCTTCTCATACCCTCAAGCTCTGCAGGATTCTTTCTAGCCTTAAGGTCTGTTGAGATATCTCTACCTGTAATGTTGCGAGCCTTAGCAACATATGGAGCAAATACGTAGTTGACCTTAGCTGGGTCGTAATAACCTACACCTCGCTTAGTAAGTGCCTCTACATCCTTGAAAATATCCTCATAGTCTTTTAAAACAAAAGCCTCTTCAACCTTTTTCTTGATCTCCTTGTTAAATCTTTTAGGAGAAGTATAAAGAATAGCCTCTGTAAGAGATATAAAGGCATATGAATAAAAGACTGGGTTATATAGTATATCGTTAGCTCTAAGATTAGATAACCAAGCAATGTCATCAATGCTAGTAATAAGAGTCCACTTAGCACCCTTTTCTCTTAGCTTCAATCTTAGAAGCGATATCTTTGCAGAGGCTGTAAAGCCTGCATACTCATCCTTCATCTCTACGCATAGTGTTGAAGGGACCTCAGGCCTATTCTTCCAAACAGGAAGAAGTAGATCGGAGGTTGATTGTACTTTTATACCATTCTTCTTCAGCTTTTTCTGAATCTCATTGAATTCACTTATTGAAATGCTATTGCCATCTATTCCTAGAACCTCACCCTTCTTCATATTCTCATTAAGCCATGTATATGGATCTGGGTAACCCGGAGTATCAAGCTTGAGCATTTTGAACTCTGTGCCCTTTATCTCAGCTTCGGCCTGGATGAAGTATCTAGAATCAACCCATAAAAGCGCTTCGCTTTCTGTAATGATGACAGTACCAGCAGAACCAGTAAAGCCAGATATAAAGGCTCTGGTTCTCCATCTAGGAGCAACATACTCACTTTGATGTGGATCTGTTCCTGTAATCAAATAACAATTAACATTGGCCTTCTTGAGCTCCTTTCTAAGCTCATTTACTCTCTCGTTTATCATTTCTATTCCTCATCTTGGAAAAAGCTATAAGCATAGCTATTCCAGCAATTACCATTAAAAAGCAGAAGCACTGTCCCTTTGAAATATTCAAAAGCGATTGAAAAATTGCAATGTTATTGCTCTCCTTTCCAAGTGCTATTACATAGCCTATATCACTATCAGGCTGTCTGAAATACTCTATTATGAATCTAATGAAACCATAGAATATAAAATAAAAGGACATTACAGTTCCATCTGCTGCACTCTTTTTATATTTTATAGGCCTTACTATAAAAAACAAAATAACAAACAGGAGAATACCCTCTCCAAATAGCTCATATAGCTGAGATGGGTGTCTAGGAAGATTTATATAATCTCCATAGCTGTAGCTCATAGCAAGTTTATCTGCTATAGCTCTGACCCAGCTGAATGTAGTTGAGAATGGTGTAGCATCTGGAAATATCATACCAAGTCTTGATGTTGTAACTCTTCCATATAGCTCACCATTTATGAAGTTGCCAAGCCTTCCAAATGCATAGCCAAGAGGAATAGCAGCTGCTAGGTAATCAGCTATGGCCAGGAAGTTCTTTTTTTTAGTTCTTGCATATAGAAATACACCCAGAACTAATCCAATTACACCACCGTGATAGCTCATTCCAGGAAGCCCTACAAAATGTTTGCCTTCAAATGGCCAGAAAAACATCCAAGGATGTGTTATGTAATAAAGTGCATCGTTATAGAAGAGACATGAGCCTATTCTAGCTCCAAGCAATAGCCCTATTATCCCCCAGAAGAACAAGTCCTGTACTTCTTCCTTGTTCATTCCTATTTCTTTATCATGCTTTATTTGGTAATTGAACATTATGTAAGCAAAAAAGAAGGCAACTATATACATAATTGCATACCAGCGAACGGGAAGACCTTTTATTACATAAGGGGAAATCC
>CAVHSB010000011.1:0-3550 GCA_963638635.1 Flexilinea sp. | reverse complement strand
ATGGAAAGCTTACATAGAGAAACATAGATTGAGTTTACTACCTTGAAGCTATTAAAGCAATTGCATACACATGATCTGAAAATACTGCTATTATTTTTCTTATGAGAAAAACATTGGTTATAGCTCTATTGTTAACTGTCGCTTTAAGCTCATTATTCTCTAATGCTGCTTCTGAAAAGTACACTCCAGAATCTAAATTAAAGGGTGAGACAGTATCTTCACTTACTAAAGCACAGAAAGATGAGAATGTAACGATATCTGAAATGCTATATAGCCTTGGTAATCTATATACATTTCTAGATACAAACTATCTATGGTCTGTTGATAGCAATAAGATGCAAATCAATCTCATAAAAGCTATGGTAAGCTCACTTGGAGATAAGTACTCATACTACATTACTCCAGATGAGGCTGAAGACTTCAAAGAATCAAGCCAAGGTGACTATGTTGGAATTGGTACATATCTGACTAAGGTAAATCCTGATTATATAGATCCTAAGGATCCTTCAACATATATGGTAATCATCACATCACCTTTCCCAGGTGGACCTGCAGACAGAGCTGGAATAAGAGCTAAGGATATGATCAGCCATGTAAATGGAGAGGATGTATCGAAATTGACATCAACCGAAGCCTCTAAGCTCATAAGAGGAAAGGAAGGCGAAGATATAACACTTACAATACATAGAGGTGATGCCGTCTTTGATATAACTCTTCAGCCAGAGGTTGTTACAACACCTACTACCAGCAAAACCATAATAGATGGAGATATTGGGTATCTATTTATATCATCCTTCACATCGCACACCTATGATAATTTCAATAAAGATATGAACTATCTTTTAGATAATGGTGCTAAAAAGATAATATTGGATTTAAGAAATAATGGCGGTGGATATGTCGATGACTCACTCAAGATAGCTAACTCCTTCGTAAGCGAAGGAAAACTACTGACTGCACACTATAAGAATTCAAACAATACTGTAGTATATAACGCTACAGCTACTACATTAGTACCAGATGAATATCCTGTAATAATACTCGTTAACGAAGGTACAGCGTCGGCATCTGAAATACTCACAGCAGCGCTAAAAGAGAATAACAGAGCAATCGTCATTGGTTCTAAGACATATGGAAAGGGAGTAATGCAAAGCGAGATTCCATATCTTGGTGGATATTTATGCATAGTTACCTCAAGCTACACAACACCATTGGATAACGACATACACGAAAAGGGAATCACCCCTGATATAATAATTGAGGAAGAAGAATATACGGATGAAGACCTCAAAGCTTATTCAGAATTTCTTAAGACAGATAAAATCAAGGAATATATGAATGAGTACCCAGAGTACTCAAAGGAGAATATATTGAGATTCGCTGATCTTAATAGCGACTCAGATGTTCCATATACTCTTCTATGCCTTTTAATCAGAAATGAATATATCTACAATATTGATTACGATAAGCGTCCAATAGCCGATCCTGAGTTTGATAAAGTACTGAAGCGTGCTATAGAGGAGATCAATAAGTGAGAGTATTCCTTCTTGATTCAAAAATCTCGGAAGATCTTATTTACCCATTGAAGGCCAGAGAAATAAACTATCTAAATAAGGTATTGAGGCTTGAGGTCGGTATAGTATTCACAGCAAAAGACAAAGAGAATAACTACTATGAAGCAACTCTCATAGATGAGTCTACTCTTTCTTTAAAGCTTTCTGACAATCCAGAAGACACTCTTTTAGATAACCTATCATCATATAAGGGTTCCTTTGCACCTATAGATATGTACATATGCCTTTTAAAGGGTAAGAAGAATGAAACAGTCGTAAGAGCTCTTACAGAGATTGGTGTAAGATCAATAACATTTGTAGAATCAGAGTTTGTTCAGGAAAAAGAGCTGTCTAATCATCAAAGGGAAAGACTCGAAGTAATTTTAAAGGAAGCTGTACAGCAATCAGGAAGCAAGGCTCCAACTCTCTCAGGACCTGTCAAATTCGATGACGCTATAAATAACGCTCAAGGCTTGAAGCTTATTCTCCACCAAAGCCAAAGAGGCGCGACTAAGTCCTTAAAAGAAGCTCTATCAAACGCAAATGCTGTTGTAAGCCTATTTATAGGACCAGAGGGTGGCTTCTCTGATGAAGAGTGCGAAAAAGCAGAAGATAAAAATACTATTCCTGTGCTATTGAAGACTAATATATTAAGAGCTGAAACAGCTGCAATATATTCAGCATCTGCAACTCAATTCTTCTTACACAATTAATATTGAAAATATTTTCATTTTTTACAACATGACTTTCAATTTTCATGAAACACTATATCTACCCCCCTTTTATGAAGGAGTTAAGTATTATTTCTTCTAAATTAATAAAAGCGTTCAATTACAATGAGAACTGCTTTGAAAACGTGAGTGCACAAAGGAGCTTGAAGGACAATGTAATAATCATTGAGAGCACTGATAAGGATGAAATCAATTCCTTGCTTGAGTCTTTAGGCAAGGAACAAAGAGTTATATGCTCACAGGCTGCATATTCTAGCGATATGTCTTTCGTTAGACGTGGTAATACAATCTATTTAAAGCATTTAGATGATGCATCTATCAATGATGGAATAAAGTGCCTTAAAACATTGAGAATAATCAATAAGAACCAGTATTTGATTGGCTCTTCCGCGATAATGACCAATATAAGAGAGCGAATAGTCAAATATGCAAAGGCTAGTGAGCCTGTACATCTATATGGAGAGACTGGAGTCGGTAAGAATCTAGCAGCTCAAATGGTTCATTTTCACTCAGGAAAAACAAAATCGATGATCTATGAGAATTGTGCACACCTTCAATCATCATTAAAAGGTAGCAGGCTATTTGGACATATAAAGGGATCCTTTACTGGTGCAACAGCAGATAGAAAGGGCCTATTCGGAATGGCTCATGGCACCACGATCTTCTTAGATGAGTTTGAAACCCTTGATCTTAATACTCAGGCAGAGCTTCTCGATGTCCTAGAGTCTGGACAATATAAGAAGATTGGCTCTGATAAGCAGCTATACTCAAGCTTCAGATTGATTACAGCTAGCAATGAACGCCTGGATGCTCTTGCAGAGGATGGCAAAATAAGAAAGGACCTTCTATATAGAATCAATTCTCTTTCTATTGAGCTTCCACCACTTAGAGAACATAGAGAGGATATACCAGAATTGATAGATCACTATGAGTTTCAAAGAGATGTAATCACAAAGAGATTCACTGATTTCAAATCTCTCGATAAGCATGATTTCAAGGGAAATGTAAGAGAGCTATTCTCACTAATAAGAAGTTTTGAGCTTTCTTGAACACTATTGGCAATTGTTAACAATATCTATATATCGACCTTATAAACCATTGAAATACATTGATTTATAAAAATGTGAAAAAACAAAATCGATTGTTAAAAAAATGTGGAAAAATTAGCTGATTTTTAATTTTTTCACATTCTTTTTTTTATTGTTTTTTAACAAGAAATTGTATAATTATGATGTAGAAATTAAACTATACAACCAAACTTAATTA